>JANWIO010000016.1 GCA_025449835.1 Vampirovibrionales bacterium | reverse complement strand
TTCAAACCAGCCTTCCTCAGTCATTAGATGATTAGCGACAAGTTGATAATCATCCATCGAAAGATATTGCGGAACTGAGCAGAGGGTGCCCGTGAAAAAAATCATGAAATCTTCTTTGCTTTTTGTGGCTCTTAAGCGATAAAAAGCATCCATACATAATTTTTCTCGTGTGTCCCTATACGCCTTTGGAACATCAATACGCGTTTTTTGTGTTTCAGGATCTGTAATTTTTTTGTCTTTAAAATCCTTCCATTTAATACCCGTTTTATTTTCAGTTTTTCTTTCAACATAGCCCCTGATCAAATCATGAACACATATGCTGATATCTTTTGCGGTAACAGTTGTCATACATGGCTCCTTTCTATATTAAACTTGGTAGATACATCCATGGAAAAGCTTTTGGCAATCCAGTCGTTGCCCATAAAAAAGTCGGAAGGTAAAGTGCTGAAAATTTGTTCAAAACCAAGAAACCAAGGTTTATGATCAAGTAGATTTAGAATCATTTGTCTGCGAAATAAAGGATTATTATATTTTTGAGCAATAATCTCGTAATCTTCCAATAGACGTTGATCCATTTTTAAATAGTCTGAAGAAAGAAGGCTGATATTATTGCCTTTTTTCTCTATATGATAGACCTCAACGCCTGTTATATTAAAGCGGTTAGGAGTGGACTTTATTCCTTTGGCTTGGGTAATCTGCAATAGTTGACTTGCATAGGCTAGTCCTCCCTCATTGTGAATAGAAATAATCGATTTTTTAGGACGAAATCCAGCTACCTCGCTAGATAATTGCGAAAGATAAGGAGGATAGTCTTGTACAAATCCTTCCATATCAATAACATTTGGAATAATAAGAACGAAGCCTACAAATTTACGTTGTCCCTTGATATCAATTATTTCGGGTTGATAGACTCCCATCACAACAGGCCAAAAATGAAGAAGTAAATTTTCATCTTGGGACCCTTTAAATTTGATCATTTCAGCATTGTGAGATTGACTACCAATAAAGAGGTTGCTTGCAACATCTGTTGAAGAAACTTTTCCTTGGTTTCTATTTTTTAGAACTTTCTGCAAATCTTCCCATAGTTCTTTAATTTTTATTGCGTCCCGCCCATCATTTCTATTTTTATATGGGATTCGTTCTTTATCCCGACTACGGAAAATTCCCCAAATACAATCTCTCCAAAGTTTAATCCATATCTCAGGCACCTCGAATGAGCGTAGAAAGTTAAATTTGGGTGTAAGTTGATCATAGAAATAAATTGTTTCTTCTTTGTCCTTTTTTGGATTAATTTTCTTTTCTGTTCTTTTAGGTTCTTGTCCTTGCCGTTTATTGTTTCTAGGAATCTCCTCCATGCTGGCATCATAAAATTCATTAAAAACCGTTCGGAGACTCTCTTGAGTCCAATGAAAACGGTACTGTCCAAATTCTGGATTCTCAATTTCAGGTACTGGGCCCATATCACGTTTTTTTAAGGAATCAATCAGAACCAGTAATCCGGCAAGTCCTGCCCTGTGTTGGGCAGTGGGCAAGGAAAATACATCATACGATAAGACAAGTGTGGGGTCGGACATGAGCTTCAACCTCTTCATTACAAAAACCATACTTTTCAGAATAATGCGCATAGGGAGCTAGTTTTAATGAGCCACCGAGCCTTCCAGTTGGATCAGGCTTAGCCAAATATTTTGGAACAGGAACCACATACCCATGAAATTGAGGATCTTTCTCGCGTCTTAGACGATGATACTCTTCTATCTCAAAATCCAAAATACAATCAATCGTAAAGTCGCTTCCTTCTCTAAAGGGATCCTCCTTACCTGGCGGGGAAAACAGATAAGAATGAGTAAAGAGTGTTGGTAAGCCAGAAGCCTGCCGATCCGGTCCCTTATCTAGCTTATCAAGATAAGAAACAAGATCGGTTTGTGAAAGGAGACGATTATAACCAATAAGTTCTTCAATAAAGGCTTTAGCCTGTGATATTTCTTCACTCTTATAAGGCTTGTGATCTTTGGGCTCTGCAAATAATACTTCTCCGATACGTCCAGAAGATGGAATCAAGTGGCGGCAACAGCGGCCCATCCTCTGAATAAGAGAGGGGACAGGGGCCAGTTCTGTAATTAGAACATCTGCGTCCAAGTCAAGACTCATTTCACAAACCTGAGTTGTAATTAACAATAACGGTCCAGAAGATTGTCGAAATTTGCCAATAACCTCCTTATGAATTTTCTTTCGATCACATAATCTAAAACGGCTGTGATAACAGAGAACAATTTTCTCATCAAGGTGTTTTACCATTTCTTGAGCAAGTTTTTGGCATTGATTTACGGTATTCACAACACACATAACTTTCTTATTGGCTTGAATTGATTCAATTGCTTTTTGTGCTATTGAGGCCGCATCAATCGTTGAAACTTGGTAACGATCTGTTCCCATTTGCTTTTCTAAATCTTCAAAATCAGCAATATCGTGAGGAAAAACGTCCAAGTTGCAATTATCTTGCAAAATTTTCAATCGACGAGGTGGAAGAGATGCCGTCATACACAGAACAGGAATCGAAAAGAATTCGAGGAACCTTTCCAGTGCAGTAAACATTTTTGAATCGAAAGCATGAACTTCATCAACAACAATAATGCTTTCTGCCAAGACAGGAAGCAGACATATGGCAGAATACTGATTCGCCATAAAGGATAAAAAACTGTCTACTGTCGCGGTAAAAACTTTTTTAGGCCAATACCCCAAAGCAAATAGGCGGGCATCTTGCTCATACAAATGACTTCTACGGGAATCCTCTATAGGGTCTAATGGATTATCAAACATGCCTTCCAAATCGTATACAGCTGTCCCATGTACCAAAGAAGCGTCTTCTCCCGCCCAAGAGGCATAATCCCGAAAACCTTCAGTTGCGGTAGTACGAGTTGGATATAAAAATATAACGCGCCGGGCAGGGTGTGATTTTAATTGTTCTCGAATCCAAAACCAGGCTGCCAGAGTTTTCCCTGTGCCACAACCCGATAAGAGTAATGAACGAGAACCCAGCTTAGCGGCTTGTAACTGAAAATCATGAGGTTCAAAACTTCCTTTATTCTCTTCTATATCTCTAATTCGAGGATCAATAACATTTTCTTGTAGCCACTCAGGGGTAAGCAATTCATCATTAAAGCATTCAGTTGCAAAATTTTGAACCCAGGTTTCTGGATTAATGTCCATCCGAGGCATTGCAGAGCCTAATGAATCACAGGCGATAACAGCGGCTTTAAGCGCAAGTAGAAGGTTATGTTTCTCATCTTTCCTTTTAAATAGACGGTTGATACGTTCAAACTGAGAACGCCCTTGGCTAATGAAGGCTTTATCCCACCGGGTTGGTATCATTTCCAAAGAAGGAGGAGTGGAGTCCAAAATATCCGCAATCTTTTTTAAAACAGAAAGAACTTCTTCATGCTGAAAGTACGTTTCAATCATCCATTCTGTTTCATTGGATGAGCAACAGAAATGATAAGTTAACGGTTCTGTAGACAGTGCAGAATCCGCTGCCTTAAGATGATGTCCAGCAACAGCCGACAATATTCCTTCGTAAAAGATACTCTCAAATTGTTTCAACCATTCCTGAATAGAAGGCTGTAGCAATAACAACGCTGACATATGCTCATGACGTAAAATTTGCGGGGTTTTACGTTGCACAGCACCTTGAAAGCCATTATTTGCTTTGCCAATATCATGAAAAAGGCAGGTAATATATAAGTTCAAAATGAAGCTATCAAAGTTATCAAGATTGAAAAGTCTTGACCAACTTTTTCCCAAAGATGTTGGTCTTCCTCTCTCTCCAAAAAGAAACTGCGCACATGTAAATACATCTATGCTATGCCTCACCAGTGTTACGATCGGATGTTTTGAACTTTTTGCAAGCAAAACTTTGTTTATGACTGCACCCATTTATCCTTTTATCGGAACAAAGAATCCCGCTCCCATTTTTTGTTTTCCGCCAAGCCCACTTTCTTGGATTTTTATCGAATCTTCAGCAGAGAGCCCCCTAAGAAGTACGCTGAACCCCACAATCTGTTGCCCTTTTATTTTCAATATACGACGCTTGGTATTGCCATCCGCTTGTTTTGGGAGTTCAACGATTGCGTTGACATTCAATACCTCTAACTGCCGTTTAAGAGCTTCTTCAAAAGCGTTTTCTTCGGTATATCCTTTAATAATGACAATGCGAGAATATAATTTACTCGAAGGTTTTAAAAGATATGGTTTAGGGATTCCTAAGCGGAGAGAACGATTCTCAAGTTGGAGCTGTTTTCCGGCTAAGGACAGAAATGCAGGAATATTTTCGGCGGGAGTCCGAATTTTCAAACTGGTATTTTGGGGCAGTAGTAATTCACCGGACACCATTTTTTGGCCAGCAATGGTTAGTAATTTAAAATTAAGTGTATTATGAGCAGCTCCAATTGAATGACAGATTGCAGCATAAAGCAAGTACCCATGGTGAATAGGTACAATTTTCGCTTCTATAGGAAAAACAAGGTCGATAAAGACAGATGAGCTAGCTTCATCAGTCACTTTTGTTGGTTCTAATGCTGAATAGGACATTCATTTCTCTCCTTATTATTTAGGGTTTAGGCTGCACATGTTTTAAACAGAATAAATCAAAGTCAGCCTGGTTATAAAGTACACTTAGTTCAGAAATTTCTTGCCTTACTTCTGAAATAAGTTCTTGAGGCTTAATTACCCTTGCGTGAGCGCCCCATGTTAATACCCAACGCTTGACTTCTCCTATACTTACAACGGTCATTTTTAAGGTAAGTGCACCATTTTCATGTTCAATGCTTTCTTGAGACGGATGCCAGACTCTCTCCCGAATATATTTTGCAGCATCAGGATAAAATAATATTTCAACCTCTGTAGGCTCATGAACCACTTCAATTTGGAAGGTCTGGTTTAAATACTGCTTAGCATCAAAGTCGGTTTTCTTTTTGTATCCATTATCCAGAACCTGTATGGTTTTGATTCTGTTGAGACGGAACGATCTGATATTTTTTCTCAAATGACAATACCCAATTAAATATTGACTTCCTCGAACATCGTAAAGCAGATAGGGGTCAACCGTTCTTTTGGTTTCATGATTTTCAACCATGCCAATGTAATTAAGGTGAATTTGTTTTTGTTCTAAAAGGGCTCGATTTAGCTCACTCCAAACAAGGGGAGAAATATCCACTTTAGCTCCTGCAGAAAACTGATAAGCATCGCTAAGCTCATGAAGTTTGGTCTTGGTTTTTTCAGGAAGACGTTTTGTTAAAGATTCAATTGCAGCTCGAAGTTCTGTTTCAAAGGCATTGCCATAATATTGGTCCAACATTTGTTTTCCAAGAAGCAGAGCAAATACTTCTCCTTGCGTAAGTGGTTCATCTGGCAGTTTCCATGACGAGTTTTGATAGGCGTACCCATTATCCTTTAAAACAATAGGCGCACCTAACCGATCCTTCAAATACGCCAAATCATAGAAAACGGTTCTCTCACTCACTTCAAGCTTCTTTGCAATATCCTTGGCAGTCAGGCCAGGTTGATAGCGGATAAGTGAATCTAATCTTAGAATTCTTTCAAGTCGAGTAGACATACAGCACGTGATTACCTTGATTTAATTACGAAACGAAACATCCATCTCATAAATTCATTATCCACAGAGTACTGCAAAATGCTTGCAGTCCAAAATTATGTGATTCAGTAAGTCTAAAAATAGTAATGAAAGAACCTTCTATTCATCTAATAATTCTTTAAAGTTTTTAACCTAAAAGATATTTTTTTATCAATAAACAGAGAATGCAACTTCACCAACTTTGCATAGCTTGAATCACTTGATTTTCATCGGTCATGAGGTATTTCTGTGTGGTGCGGATGTCTGAGTGGCCGAGGGAAAGCTGAAACATATTCAGAGGCTTTCCATTCTTCGCATGAAGGGTATTCTCCAATTTGCAATTATTTCCAACATAAGGAGGTAAAGGCAGTAATTCAACACATCGCTGAATTAATATGGTGGAAAACGTTCGTCGCAGTCCATATGGCGTGATCTCAAGCTGACTGTGAACCAAGTTTAATCCCAGCCCTGCATGGCTTCGATTGTTTCATCTTCAGTTGTCATGCAGTAGGAACGTGTAGTTGTAATGTTACTGTGACCACAAGCAATCTGCAGCATTGGCAAGGGGCGGCCTTTATTAGCGTTAATGGTCACAAAGGCTCGCCTTAATGCATGCGGGCTTACTGGAACATTTGCTTTACGCCCCAGCTTATAAATTCGGGTTAATATCCCATTCCGATCCATCGGCTTTCCATTGATTTTGGTCATCAAGGATGGACTGCTTGGATGATTCCGTTGTTGCAAATAAGCTTGGATTGTCTCAACAACTAATAGCGTTAAACCCACACGTCTTGTTTTGCCCCATTTTGCACGTCGAACTATTAAAAAACGCTTCTCAAAATTAATATCCTCTAACTGCAAAGCTGCGGCTTCAGAAGCCCTAAGCCCTGTTTGACTTAATAATATAATTAATAAATGATCTAGCGGTGTTTCACAAACAGTGAGCAGCTTTTCAAGGCCAGCCTGATCAACGGTTGTTTTCTTGGGGGGTAAATGTCTCCTGGGACGAAAAGCTTTGAGCTTGAGTAAAATGTCTTCTTCGATGATACCTTCCTGGACCAAGTATTTTGAAAAACAGGTGATGGCTTCAAATAACTTTAGTCGTTTGGCAAACTGCTCAACAGAAATAGAAAGAAGCGCCTGCTTGAGGTTATGAACAGACACAGTATCGAATCGCTGAAAAAACCACGTCATCTGGTAAAGATACAGTTTCATGCAATGTTCACTGTATGGACGCCCATTAATTAAGCCGTGTCGCATGGCCTGATGCCATGAACCTACGTAAGATGAATGGTTTGGCTCCATAAAAAGTCCTCCATGTTGGATTTAACACCAACATCCATCACTCTTCTTTTGGAGAAATGCAAGTCATCGTGTTTAAGGCAGCACGCCGGTTTTAATGGAACAACTGCCCGATGAGCTCCTCTTTCATGATTTTGTGATGCTCTGCAACATCTATCAGAATATTATTCAGTGTCCCAATCTTTAAATCAGGATGATTCAGAATGGTAATGTGGTACTGAGGATTTTCTCGTTTCGATAAGCGAATATGACTACCCGTTTGTCTTGTAATAACGTACCCCAGCGTACCCAAAAGTTTACATAAAGCGGGGCCACTGATATCCCGTGGCAATTTCAAGCAGGAATAACCTCTTCCCTGATCCAATGTAAGCGGATAACTTTCGGCACTTCAGTTGGCTCAAAGTGACACTTCACAGCATCCCTTATTTGAAGTTTTAAATCCTCAATATCATCACCCTGAGCAAAAATACTATATCCCAAAGCCTTGGCTTCGTATCCGCCATCTATAGATTCTTCAATAACAAATATAATCTCTTTTTCAGACATTCAGAAAGACTCAGGAAAGATAAATAAGTGGTGCGCTGTGAGAGATTCGAACTCCCGACCTCATGGTTCGTAGCCATGCACTCTATCCAACTGAGCTAACAGCGCATTTTGGAAAGCATCCACACATTGTACAGAAAAGTCTTGTGGGATTCAAATACGAATGTAGATGAAAAAAACCAAAACGGTATCGCGCCCCCTCACCTCGAAAGACACTTGGAAGACAACCGTATGTTTTCAGAAAAGCATTGTTTCCCCTAAAAAACTCCTCCCGAAGTGCTTGGGATTTTCCCTTTTCCCTATACCCCAGCAACAATGCTGTTTCTTATAAAAAGGCTTCTAAAATACTGGTATTGCCTGATTTAAACAAATCGCCCAAGGCTTTGGCAATGTTCAATCGCTTATCAACTTCAGCCTTTTGCTGATCGTATTTGGCTTTTTCCGCAGAAGAGGAAGCATTGGCTGCAAAAGCCGCCGTCTCTCCTGCCATATCAGAAACCCCTTGAAGCACCTTGGTATATGCATCCACTGCATCTTTTGTGAGCCCACCTCCAAGCTGCGATGTTGGTAAGGTTTGCTGCATTTCAGCAAAAAAGCGCTGCAAGTTATTGGGATTTAAAATACTCGGATCAAAAGCACTGCCTTGAACAGGTGCTGCTTTAAAAGGATTCTGAGCTTGATTGGTGCTGGGATAAAAATTACCCTGTGGCCGAATAAAATTGATGGTCATTCTGCCCCCCACTGAAACATTTCTTCTTCTATCCTTATTTCGAGATTTTCAGTTTCCATTTTTATCTTAACGGACTATCGATTATTTTTTTAAAAATTACACACAATTTTAATAATCTTTGTAAAGCTATTTCAACAAAATCGCCCGAGCTGGGGCACCATCAAGCCCCTGGTACTTTAGGGGAAAGGCCATCAGCGTGTATATTCCAGGATCAACTTGAGCCAAGTTAATCCCCTCTAAAATTAAAATATTTCGGTTTAAAAGGGCTTTATGAGCCTTTAAACCAGATGTTCCATACAGTTCAATGGAAATATAGTCAATTCCCACCAATTCAATCCCAAGCTGAACCAGGTATTCAGCCCCATCTTCAGTTAAAGCCGCATAATCTTCACGGAATGACGGAGTGTTGGCTTGCCAAAACGCACTGTTCCGGGTTTTGAGTAATAAACGCTTGGATTGCTGCAAATCAAACGCCGCCAAAACGGTTTTATCAATAGCTTGGATCTGTGCGGGAATCTCAATCACCTGAGCTGGGCCATAACATTTATCTAGGGGAATCCCATCACTTTTAAACCCCTGATTTAAAATGTGAAACGGCGTATCAAAATGCGTTCCAGTGTGCGAGCCAATAGAAATCTCTGTGATATTGGCAGCATCACCACACCCAATATCCTTGGCATCCTTAAAACAAATGGTTGGGTCTCGAGGATAAGTCACCATTCCTGGAAAAATAGGAAGCGAAATATCAATTAAGGTTTGGGTGGACAAGGTCATCTTTCTAAACCTTCTGTTGCACAGACTCGATGGCGCTTACCAAATGCTCAACTTCCTCGGGTGTTAAGTTTCGGTAGGGGAGTACGGTATCTGTCCTTTGAGAACTAAAACCCATATGATTTAAATATGCTTTTAAGGCAGGGATTTTACGATACGTGTTGAAAAATTGACGCAGCGTTTTGAGCAGTTCATCCTGCCCTCCTATGCCTTGAATTGATTGGGCAATCAGATTGGGAAAAGCGTTCCCCATACTGGAAATAACACCGGTACACCCAAGTTGCATACTGCGTTGAATTTGAAAGTCCGTTCCGACATAGACTCGTTTTTCAGGGAAACGCTTTACCAAACTTCCGATACGCTCGAAATCACCCGAGGTATCTTTTAAGCCGGAAGCCTGGGGAAAGCGGTCTAAAATTTCCGGTGTAATGTGAACCTGACTCAGTTTTGGATAATGGTAAAACAAAAACGGGACCGTCGGCGGTTGGTGGCTTAAAACAAATTGAATCGTTTCGTTCAGCCCATTGATATCCTCATCGGTATAGTAAAAAGGAGGCATCCACAAAATACTGTCTACTTGTGGATGAGACAGTGCGTGGGCCTGAAGGTCTAAAACGTCTTGAACACAAGCCGCTCCCACATTTGCCATCAGCTTGAGGTCTGGATTGAAATCTAAAACAGTTTCCAAATAGCGCTTGCGCTGCGCCACCGTAAAATTGGGAAACTCACCCGTTGTCCCCATCACCAAAATACCATTAGCCCCATTTTGCTTTAACCAACACAAATGCGCCTTAATGAAGTCAACCTCAGGCTCACCGTTTTGATTCACCAAACTTAAAAGTGGGACATAAAATTCAAAGTCAGACACGAAGACCGCCTCCTTCTGCAGCAGAAGATGCTAAACGTTGATACACCCCTAACAAGCCGGGTTCAATCACTGGCTCTGGGGGATGAAAATGACGTAATCGCTCTTGAAGAATGCTTTCTATTAAAGCTGAGTCTTGACGTTGTCCATCGGTGCCCACCAAATTGAGCTGATTATGGGGCAAATCAATTTCAATCAAATCACCTTCCTGCACCACACCAATAGGGCCATGAGCAACCATTTCAGGAGACACATGACCAATGGCTGGCCCTCGGGTTGCTCCAGAAAAACGGCCATCCGTAATAAGTGCAACGCTCTCATTTAAACGCTTTGAAGAAGCAATGGCTTCTGTCACATAATACATTTCCGGCATACCACATGCTTTGGGGCCTTGCCCAACAATGACAATACAGTCCCCCGGATGAATATCACCTGAATAAATGGCAGCAAGGGCTTTTTCCTGTCCATGAAAGACTCTAGCTTTCCCCACAAAGTGAAACATGGATTGGGGCAATGCAGACCGTTTCACTACAGCCCCTTCTGGTGCAATATTTCCCCACAAAACAGTTAACCCACCTTGTTTCTCCAAGGGGTCTTTCACCGAGCTGACTACATCCCTAAGTTTCAGGCCAAAATTTTCCAAAAACCGAGGCCATTGCACAAAAAAGCCTGTTTCTTCCAGATCTTTCAAGTTTTGCTCGACAGTTTTTCCGGTCACCGTCAATGCATCCAAGGCTAAGAAATCTTTTAATTCATACAAAATCCGCATTGCACCACCGGCATACCACACATGGGAGTTGGCATGAACCCCAGACGGCCGAACATTCAGAATAAAGGGAACCTGATCATTGATCTCAACCACTTTTTTAAAATCAAAAGGCAAGTCTAACGCTTTTGCCAAGGCCGGAAGATGAAGCAAAACATTTGAGGAGCCGCCTGTTGCAGCATGAACCACCAACGCATTGTGAATCGCTTTCTCCGTCAATATCTTATCGGCAGTAAGATTTTCCTGAATCATCTGAACGAGGCGTTTCCCGGCTTGACGAGCGCCGCGTTTATGAATATTTAGATGTGATGGACGCAGCGCTGATGTCGGCAAGGCCAGCCCCAAAGCTTCTCCCATCATCTGCATGGTACCAGAAGTTCCATAAAACTCACAGGTTCCCCCAGACATGCAGGCATGTTCACACAAAAAGCCATATTCTTCGGGCGCAATTTCTTGCCGATGCAGTTGCGCATCAATGGTTCCCACTTTTTCCAGCGAAAAGCCGGAGGGGCCAAGGTCTCCCACACCTCCCGGTAAAAACAACGCTGGGATTTTCAAACGTGCCGCAGCCAATAAATGCCCAGGTTGAGACTTATCGCCTCCAGAGATTAAAATCATGCCGTCAAAAAAACCGCTCTTTGCATGAAGTTCAACGGCCATGGCAATCAATTCTCGGCTGGGCAGGGATAGATCCATGGCATCAGTGCCTTGAGCAACTCCGTCACACATGTCTGTACAGTCATAACGGCCAACAGCCCCACCTTCAATGAGTACCCCATCACGTACTTGTTGCGCTAAGTCTTGCAAATGAACTGCGCATGGGTGGGAATCTCCGCCTGCCGTTTCCACCAAAACCCAAGGTTTTTCTAAATCTGATTTAGACCACCCCACTCCCAAACGCAGAGAATCTGCCTCGGGTGCTTTTTGCCGCATTTGTTGTGAATGACGCATGAACAACCTGAACCATGCAAACCAACACTGCCATTAGACTAGCAGAAAAACACCTTCCCGTCAGAAAGATTGCCTTTTCAGGCAATTCGTCTACAGGTTTCTCATTTCTAATGATTAATCTCTTTTTAATCCATAACGATGCTTTTTGTTCGCAATTGAGGAAGGACGTTGGAAATCAGGATTAGCATCTTGATTTATCGGACTTTTTAGTTTCTGATCAAATTCTTTCTGGAGCTTATCAAAAGATTTTTGTAATTCTTCAGGTGTAAATGTTTGTACGACTGGTTCTGGTATATTCTGTTCAACCTCTTCCTGCTTATTAATCTGAAGAGACTTTTGGATTTCGGAAGACAGTTCCCGAGTACAATCAAAACAAAGCCCCTTACCTTTAAATCTGGCCTCATAAGGGATCTCACACTTTTTACAAGTAAATCCTTTTAAACGATTTTCAACCCGTTTTCCCTTTTTAAGCCGAAATTTGCCTTCTTTAGCAACCACATGCGGCTTCGCCTCCGAGAGATCTCGCTGTCCATCACTGCCATTGGATTCTTGAAAGGATCGTTCAATTTGTTTAACCAATACATCACTACAATCCGAGCAAATTCCTTTCCCCTTACTGCGTGCCTCGTAATCCCGATTACATCGCTTACATTTAAATTGATGCAGAAAATCATTAAAGCGCCCTTCCTGGTATAGAGCCTGAACAAAAGCAGGCGGAATATTTAAGGTCTTCCCTACTTTGTTAACACTTGCATAATTAAACATTTCAACCTTATTTTGGCGAATATACTTTAGCATTTGCGCATATGCGTTTTCACAATCCATACTACATTTTCGACATAGCATACTCTCTTTTCCAGTAAGTGCTGCAGAAAACATTTCGTTGCAATTTGCGCAATGTGAAACGGATACTCTTTGAAGCGGATCGCCCATACGGTCTGTTCCCACATATCATTTATTCATGATTTCTTATCGACCAATGAAAAAATTACTGAAGGATAACTTAGAAAAGAATTTGCATAATGTAAAGATTTCTTAATGCTTTTCGGGAAGACGCTTATCCCTTTAGAGAGACAATGACATCTCTTTAGTCCTTTTTGCCCCATCGGGCTTATGCGTGAAAATACTGATTATTCTTAGTTTAAGAATGTTTCCATTCTCACTCACTTCCTCGTCTATCCTCTTATTTTACATTGCAATTTTTCCAAATGAGGTCTCTTCTCCAAAAACGTAACAAAGTTTAAACATCTCCAAAAAGACACGACAAGCCAATTTCACCCTTATTTATTAAAAAATGTAACGGTTTTATCCCGCTATCCCTCAGATTTTGCGCAATAGAACCGATACGCTAAATACCTATCGAAAAGAACAGGTGGAGTTTGGAAAATAATGAAATTTAAGTCCTTCAAAGATCCTGAATATCAATATAGAGAAAATGACCATGAAAGCCTTCTCCAAAAGGTTCATGGAGAGCGAGGAGATCTCTATTACCAACATTATAAAGATCCAAAACATGCACAAAATCCTTTAAGCAATGCCATTAATGAGTATGTCCAGGCCTCTGAAAATGATGACGATGCTTACACCCTTGCCCAGCTGGCAAGAATGTATCTTTTAAATGGTAAGTTTGAAATGGCTGAAAAATATATCAATAAAGTGCTTCAACGAGAACTTAAAGATAAAAATGCCCTTAAAAATGCCCTCGAAACTTTAGCATGTATGCAATTTTATAAAGGTGACCGAGAAAGTACCATTAAATTGCTAAAACAGTCTATGGCCTACGAAAAACCATGGCGGCGGGGGAACTTTCATTTTGCCATTGTCACCTTTCAACTTTATTTCAATTTTACAAAACCCTCGTTAAAAGGGTGGCTGAGTACCCTATGGCATACTTTATGGGGAAGCCTCTTATCCGTTTCTTATCTTTTTAACCCCTCTGTAAAGCCCTATGTTGTTTTATTCATTTTAATGTCTATAAAAGGCTTTCGGTCGCAAAATCGTGTTTTAAATGATTACCTAGAACTTTATAAAACCTACCCGGGTCTCGAACTGATTCATACAGAAATTGGTAAGATCTATGCCCAGCGAGAACAATATGCAGAGGCAGAGTATTGGTTTAAAGAAGCCCTTCAACGCCACCCCATCCGTGATGATGGTTACCAATATCTAACAAATCTCTACCAAATTACAGGCAACCTGGAACAGCTTATCGAAATCTTGGAGAGCTGGTTATTGATTCGGCCCAATAATGGCGAAATTATGTCCGTCCTCAGTCAAGCGCTTTCGCAAGTTCCAGAACACTATGAAAGAGCCCTTGAACTTGCAAAGCGAGCCATTTTAAATCTCCAAAGCCCAGTGATGCTAGCCAATGCCTATACTCATCTGGGAAATCTTTATAGCTGCATGCAATCTTATGATGCAGCCGTAACAGCCTACCAGGCAGGCATTAGTATCTATCCGCAGGGTCTGGATACCTATGTTTACTTAGGAACCCTTTACTACGATAAACAGGAATATTTGCTGTCGCAAAAAGTTTTTGAAAAAGCCCTGTCATTATCCGGAAGCAACGCCAAGATCTTCTGTAATCTAGGATATTTGGCCTGGATGCAAGGGAATATTCAACAATCTCTCGACTACTACCACCAAAGCATCACTTTAGATCCCACTTATGATATTGCGCTGAATAATTTGGGCGTTCTTTACCTGGATCATGTGGGTAATATCCAAAAAGCAATGGAATTATTCGACCAAACATTAATCTATAACCCCAATTATGCATTATGCCATTACAATAAAGGCCGCGCATTCAGTTTCCTCGGCAAAACAATTGAGGCTGCCCGATGCTTTAGCCTGGCCCAAGATCTGAACGAAGTGAATCAAGAACTGGATAATCGTGAATTAACCGACCGAATTAATCAATTATTTGAAAACTCAGAACAGATTCAGAATACAGATATGTGAGAGAGAGAACGGCAAGCCTAAACTTGCCAAAGAGCAGATTAATAGAGGGTATCAAACTTCATTACAGCGTGTAATGAAGTTTTTTTTGAGAAAAGCGCTTAAAGGTAAAATATAAACTTTTGCAACGCGTTTAGAATATCTTAATAAAGCACCATAGAGGGCATTGTAGCACACCCAACAGTATTTGTTTTTTAAAATTTAAATATCTTTAAGAGGTCTTTCTCCACTGCATTATGGGGGATCTCAACCAAATAGAGGATCCCTCTCCTTCAGATAATTGAGATAACAGTACTGAATCTTATGGATAACAGGCAATATTTTTCATCTTTTTGTTTTAATTCATGTGGATACCCTCGTTAAGGATAGGAAGAAAAACTGTGGCCTCTAAAGATCCCACCAAACTATCCCGTCACAAAAAGACCTCTCCAGAATCGACCGCCTCAAAGCTCATTAAAGCTGCCAGCCAGTACCAATCCACTATAGAGCTTTCTGAGGAGATTTCTGAAATCCTTCCATTGGAGAATTCTTCTACCGGGATAAGCATTCAAGATATCCTTCAAGCCGAGCTGCACACAGCCCGGCTATTAAACGTTGATATTCCTGATGATCCCAAACAGTTTATCCGTATCCTTGAATCCCGTATCCAAGAAATTACAGGAACCCGCAAAAATGTCATTCTCATTCTGGATGAAGAATCGGGCACATACACCTGTTTAAATGATGAGCTTAGCGATGATTTTGCCAAAGCGCCCCGTGAGCTGACCTGGATTTCAGATACCTATCTTCAAGATATGTTGGATTCACCCCAGGTGATTCACAGCTTTTTACATCATCAAGGCAATATTTTTGGAATTATTGCCATTGCCGATAAAGAAGATGGCTCCCCTTTTACCTTACGAGATGACATTGTGCTGGAGCAGCTTACCCAATACCTCTCTGTTCAGGTGAGTCATTACCTAACCTTAAAACAATCTTTGGCAAAACCGGCCATTCAGCGTATTTTGCTGCAAGTTTCCAACCGGCTACTGTGTGCCATTGATTCTCCTGCCATTTTTCAAAGCACCATGGAAACGATTTGCGAGGAAATTCCCTTTACGGCTGCACAATTTATTCAACTTGATCGGGAAACCGGCCGTGGAATGGTTTTATATGAGCTTGCCAATGGAATGTTTACGCAAGACACAGTGATCCGTGAGGTTGATCAGTTTGTATCCCTTCTTAGCCTATTCCAATCCCAGGTTTGGAAGCATTCTTACCTCTATTTAAAAGGCGAAATGCTGGGCGATAAATCCTTTTCAGAGCTTTTTGGACTTCCTGACATCAAGTCGGTTTTAATGCTGCCGATGGTTTCTCAAAACAACAATATCAATGGTGCTTTGGTTTTATTTCAGCAGGAAACACCCGTCTCCCTTTCAAAAGAAGCCCTTCAGGCGGTGGAACAAATTTCTGAACTTTTAGTTTCGGCTTGTGAGCGAGCCCATGTTCTAGAAAAAGCCCTTGAAATTGCAACCACGGATGAGCTCACTGGCGCCCTTAATCGCCGAGGTTTCTATAACCGCTTTGACGCTGAGATTGATCGGGCCCGACGCAATGCAACGCCGATGTGTATGGCCATGATTGATATTGATCATTTTAAGTGCATAAACGATACCTATGGCCATTTGGCAGGTGACCAAATTTTAAGTCAACTCATCAACAAAATTCAGCAAAACGTTCGAAAAAGTGATATTCTGTGCCGCTATGGCGGAGAAGAATTTGCGTTGGTTCTCCCTGAAACAACGTTACCCGCAGCCGTTGAGTTACTGGAACGGTTACGGCGAAAAGCAGAAAAATGCGCCTTTCAAACCGCTGCTGGCCCTGTAAAAATCACCTTTAGTATGGGGGTTACCACGGTTGAAACAACAAAAAACTTTACAAAAGACTTTATGCATGTGGTTTCAGAATCCATTGCCAAAGCTGACGAAGCCTTGTATGAGGCAAAACAGCTTGGCCGAAATCGGATTATTGCCACAGATGCTTAAATTCTTGTAATTTTGCATATCAAAACGCTGCAATTTTAAAAACAAAACTCATGAAATGCCTGTTGCGCTTCAGTGTGAGTCGAACCCGATGTAACAATTTCTTCATATTTTCGGCTTTTAGGACAATAAATTTAAACTTTTGTTTTTATTTGTATAGATACTTTATCTATTTTAGCCCTTAAAAGTATCGAGAGAGAAAGAAGAGATTTAGGGAAATGAGCACCTCAGGGTCACAAGCTTCTGGCAATACGCCCTACCTTTATGGCAGTGCTAATCAAGCTATACCAACAGTCACAAACCCGGTAGGTACATCAGACATGAGGGCAATGACAAATACTGCCGCATTTTCCATGCCTGGGACAACCACAGATTCATACAATATGACAACCATGGCAATGCCGAATACGAATGGCACAGCTTCCTCTGGGACATCATTGGCTTCACGGATGCTTTCTCCTTACTCGCTTTCAAACGATTCTTCAACAATGGCTTTTACGGATCCAACGATATCGTCACAATCTTCAAGTGGTGCGATGACCACGCAATCACTCAATCAATTTGAGAGTCAAATCTCCTTGCAACCGACCTTATCAAGATCCTCAACCAGCTCAGTTGCTCCTAGCTTAGACGGAGCATATTTACCGACACAAACACTCCCTAGTGTTTCATCAACCAACACTCAAACTGATTCTAATGTGTTTACTCCTTTATGGCCAACTGATCAAAGCGGCCTATCAACCAGCCGCCAAACCACTACCCCAACTTTTACACCTCTATGGGCAACTGACCTAAGCGGCATATCAACCAGCCGTCAAACCACTACCCCAACTTTTACACCCCTATGGGCAACTGATCAAAGCGGCGTGCCATCCAGTTCTACCACTCCGCCCACAAAGACCCAAATTGCTTCAAATCCGATTCAAACATTTAATCCCTTACCTGCAACGGATCCTTTCAACACACAATCCAGCACCAATACGTGGTCCCTGCCGACAACAGGCACAAGTTCATCCAATACAGCAAGTAGCTCTTCTGGCGGGGCATTTACATCCCAGTTGCTCAATGGCTCTATAAACTGGCAATACAATCCAACCACACCATTAAACACGTATACACCCCTCAGCCGTTCTTCCGTCCAAGCGGCATTAAGCTTTAATGCCAATACCGCAGGGACTCAAATGGCAAACCAACTGGCGCCAGCACTCTCCTCCTGGGTAGGCGGCACCAACTTGAATAATAATCAAAAAGGAATTAATAGCCTTCAAGACTCGAGTAATCCCCTGTCACCCACTTCAGGATGGAATTCCTGGGCTAGTACTATCCCAGGCTTAGCCACCAATAACGCTTCACCAACACGCAGCAATGCGAATCCAGTCTTTTCACCTTTCTGGGTCACAAACTCACAGCCCAACACTGCACCCGTCACTTTTAATACCGCCCCTCAAGCTTTTAACAATCCCGTCAATGCGGTAAATTCACTCAGCAAATCAGCCCCGCAATCATTCCCACCCCCACCTACTACTCCGGGCGCTAAACCCCCTATACCAATCTCTGGACTTCCACCAGGTGGTTATTCGATCGTGATAAACGGTCAAACGTGGTATTATACCCCTGATGGTAATGCCATTTTAATAGGGCAAAATGGCCAAACTTGGCTCTACCCAGGTGGCGGAACACCTTATCCTGCAGCCCCACCACCACCACCGCCAATAACTTCGCCAGTAATCGTCTCAGGTCCATTACCAGGAACCGGGGCACCACCAAGTG
>JANWIO010000015.1 GCA_025449835.1 Vampirovibrionales bacterium | reverse complement strand
GGGTTGGTTGTGGAGGCTTGCAAACAGTTTTTCCCCAAGATTGCCGGTGCCTTAGAAAATCCCAAAGTCACAGTGAAGATTGGGGATGGCGTTGCCTACATGGCAAAGGAAGCCCAGGACTTTGATCTCATTATCATTGATTCCACTGATCCCATTGGCCCAGGAGAAGGCCTGTTTACGGAGGCTTTTTATCGCAATGTGTTCAAAGCCTTAAAGCCTGATGGCATCATGGTGGCCCAAACAGAGTCGCCCTTCCTTTCACAGGACGTGATCCAAAAAGTTTATCCCATTTATCAAGGGATTTTTCCCATTGTTAAAATGTATACAGGACACATTCCAACCTATCCCAGCGGATTTTGGACCTGGGCTTTCTGTTCAAAGCAATACGTACCCACACTGCCGAAAGATCATGCGCAACGTGTCGCCGCCATCGAAAAAACATGCCAGTATTACAATGCAGCGCTCCATGAAGCCAGCTTTGTGTTACCCAACTTTGTGGAAAATTTATTGAAAACCCCTGTTTCTGTCTCATGAATCATTTGGCATCTCAACCGTATCAGTTTATGGGGGCGGATTCTCCCATTGAAGAAGCCCAGTGGGTTATGGTTGGATTGCCCTATGACGGGACGTGTTCTTATCGTCCCGGAACCCGCTTTGGTCCAAATGCCATTCGAGAGGCTTCATGGGGATTAGAATTGTATTCACCCTTTCTGGATAAATCGTTAGAGAACATTCGTTATGCTGATTGGGGAGACTTAGAGCTGCCGTTTGGGAATAGAGAAGCTGTTTTAACTCGAATCCGAGAGTCTGCAGAAGATATACTCAAAAATCAAAAGCACTGGATCGGTTTGGGGGGTGAGCATTTAGTAACACTCCCGGTGATTGAGGCCTATTTGAAAAAATATCCAGACCTGTGTGTTGTTCATTTTGATGCCCATGCCGATTTGCGAGAGGATTATTTAGGGGAGCGGTTTTCTCATGCAACGGTAATGCGAAGAATTGTGGATTTGATTGGTCCAAGTCGCCTTTTACAAATTGGGATTCGCTCTGGGCCAAAATCGGAATTTGAGTGGATGAACCAAAATCGCACGTTACTGAGCGCCCCTTCAGAGTTGAAAAAGCGTTTAGATGATTGGAAGGATCGTCCGATCTTTTTGACCGTTGATTTGGATGTCTTAGATCCCAGCATTTTCCCAGGAACGGGAACCCCTGAGCCAGGTGGAATGTCATTTTTAGACTTGCAAAACTGGCTTTCCTGTCTTCAACAAAGCCACATTGTTGGGTTTGATGCCTTAGAACTTTCTCCCCATTATGACCCCTCAGGAGTTTCAAACATTGTTGCTGCAAAGGTCATTCGGGAGTGTCTTCTGTTGACCTTGTAACTAGTATTTACGGCATAATGGAACAAATATCATGCCTTCTTTTTGGGGGATGAATCCATCAGGGAAAAACGTATGCTTATCATATGTGGCATCGGTAAAGTCTGCGCCTTTGAGTTGAGCGGCAGTTAGGTCGGTGCCTCTAAGGTCAGCCCCGGTCAAGTCGGCTTGGCGAAGATTTGCATCTAGTAAAATGGCATTGGAAAAGTCGGCCCCTTCCAAATTACTGCGTCTAAAGCTGGATTGGAAAAGTATAGCTTTATGAAAATTGGCATTGCACAGATCGAGCTTATCAAATTTGGTTTGGATCATATATCGGTTTTCATAATTCTTGTCCGTCATCAGAAATCGAAGTTTTTGAGTACACGCAGCTCCCTGGCACGCATAAGTTTTGCGAGGAGTGGCGTAATTGGACGGTTGGATGTTGGTTAAAACCCAACTGATGTAATTCTCTTTGTCAAAAATTGAGGCGCTTGTGGTGGCAGTTGGCTGCGAAATTTTGGAGTTGTAAGAGGGCACGCTTACTGCCAAAGGGCCAATGCCCCAGCAAATTGTGGGAAAGATTGCTAAACTGATGGCCCAGAAGCCAATGACCACTTTTTTCATAGGAATTGCTCCTTTGATGTTTTTTTATTTTATAGAGGTCTTTTAATGGAGCAAATTCCTAAAACAGGTTATTTTCTTTCTAGAAAGAAAATAACCTGCTTGCGAAAAAAGACTTTGATATTACTGTATTTTAGATGGCCCCTTGGCTTTTCTTGTTTAAATAGCCTGGCCCTGGAATAAGTTCAAAATTCTTTTTGCGGATATAACGGGGTTTAACGATAGTATGAGCGAGGCCAAAGATTGTCATAATCTTTAAAACGATATATGAAATGTCAAATTCAAACCAGCGATGGCCATAATGGGCAGCCCGTTGGTCTCCATGATGGTTGTTATGCCATCCTTCACCAAAGCTAAGGAGTGCAACCCACCAAAGGTTCGTACTTGTATCATTGGAGGCGTAGTTTTGATAGCCCCATGTGTGGCTTGCAGAGTTAACCAACCAAGTGACATGCCATACATAAACGGTTCTCAGGCAACTACCCCAAATAACGAGGGATAAACCAAGTTTGACGCCGCCAAAATGATATCCAATGCCATATAAAGCCAATGTAAAAAGAAGGAATAGGCCAAAAAAGTATTTTTCAAAAAATCGCATTACCGGATCGGCATCCAGATCTAACGCATAACGGCGTAAATCTTCGTAACCTTTTAATTTGGGGTGAGTGAAGAAGTTCCAAAGGACATGGGCCCAGAAAAACCCTGCAACAGGTGTATGTGGATCGAGTTCTTGATCAGATTCTTTATGGTGATAACGATGGGTTCCTACCCAGAAAATCGGACCTCCTTGTAGGGCAAGGCATGCAAAAAAGGTAAAGAGATATTTTATGGGTTTAAATGTTTTGTAGCTGCGATGGGTGAGTAATCGGTGGTAGCTGAGTGCAATTCCCAATATCCCAGTAACGTTTACCAAAATGATAAAAGTAATCAGTCCCGCCCAGGTAAAGGTAAATGGTGCTGCTAAAGCCAAAATATGAATTGCGGCAATCGCTAGGAAGGTTCCTACTCTAAAGTTCTTCATGGATGCACGTTCAGGTAAGTTGATCAATTAGACAATCCTCTAAATTTTTATTCCCACCTAGCATACCTTTAAAATCTGAAATTTGCCACAAGATTTACTTTTTGAAAGTTTAAGTTTTTCAAATATCAGGAAATAAAAGGACTTTTGGAAATTAAGTTGGGGTTTACACAAGAATGACGATTGTCATACTTTCTTTCACTGTTTTAAAAGAATGGTTTATCGAAAAGGAAACGCCTTGCCAAAGAAGCCAGGCCCGGCAATTTAGAATAAAATAATAAGAAGAGTTGGCGTAAACCCCATGATGCCAACATCGATTTTTAAAAGCGGTTCACCACCTGTCGAAATTCTATAAATTTGGTGAGATGCAATGTCAGAAAAAGGCTCTATATTCCAAAAGAACGTTTGGTCAGGGTGTAAAAGGTTTGTTAGTTCGTGGGGTGAGAACAAATACGTAATTGCTCTTTTGTATAATTTACTTTAAAGCCGTTTAGATGTTGATCTATCTTTTAGAAAATTTATTTTTGCTATTGCAACTCATTCTCAATTCTGCTTTAATGAGAACAATTCTCATTAAAGTGTTCGGTTATTAAATCCGTTGTAATGTTTCATATTTAGATTTAAAGGAGATTTAAAAAGGTGTCCTATCGCAATAGGCATGCTTGGGCTGCCATGCTTTCTTTGTCTTTAACCTTGGGGGTTTTTTGTTGTCCAGCGTTAGCCAATGATCTGATTTCGGTAAAGTCACTTTCCTCAAACAATCCGGCTTTGGCCAGTAATCAGCAAGAGGGGGCAAAAATTGATGTGCGATCCTCCATTGATAAACTGCCGGTTCAAAAAAATCTGATCAATCAAGATTTTGCCAATTCAGATGAAAAACGTCAGTTGCAACAGTTACTTCAGGCACAGCAAGCATTAATGCAACAAATTCAAGTTTTAAAAGCGCGTATTGAGGATAATTCCGCTCAAACCAGTGCGAATACCAGTCAAATTAAAACAGTAATGGAAAATACCCAAGACCAAGGGGTAATGGTCCATTCTTTATTGGATCGCGTTAAGCTGAATGGCTATGTTGAAGGTGGTTGGCGCATATATAGTCATGGCCCCAGGACCGAAGAATATCTGGGGGCCAATGGTAAAAGCTCCAATAGCTTTGATTTGCGACGTGTTTATTTCATTCCTACTGTCCAAATTACCGATAAAGCGGGATATTATGGGGAGATGGAATTTGAAGATGCTGGCCATAGTGAGATTAGTATGGAAGAATCAGAGCTTTATTATAATTGGAAACCGTGGCTAAATTTTGCCACTGGGATGCTGATTCCCCCATTAACCCACACTGCAGTTATGCATAAATCAACAGAACGTATCTTAATCGATCGCCCATTGATGGATGCGGGTGTGATTCCCACCACCTATAACGATCTTGGTGTAAGTATTAACGGTACAATTCCGCTGCTTACCCAAAGTGCACTGCAATATAATTTTATGGTGCTCAATGGCTTTAAGGACACTATTACAACCAGTGCCCCTGCTGGTACAAGAGTTTCAGATAGCATTGATTATGATGGTCTCGCAGGAATGCGTGCTGGCGAAAATAATACTCATTTTAGGGACAATAATGGTAATAAAGCCCTTTTAGGCCGTCTTTCACTAATGCCTTTTCCTGGTTTAAAAGTTAGTGGCACAGCGTATACCTCGGGTATTAGTTCTGGTGGAAGTGGTTCCCGCTTATCGATTTTAACCAGTGATATTCAATACCGACATAAGCGCTTCTCGCTTTTGGGTGAATATGCCTATGACATTCTTTCACGTGGCAATGGTGTGAATAGTGACGGTGTTTCTTATAAGCTTTTTCCATCCGGTTTAACAGGCTGCTTTATACAACCCGCTTATGACATTACTGATAAGTTAACCGCTGCCTTGGGGTGGAACTGGGTGAATCTGGATACTGGGGCGCCTGGCAATAAAATGTGGCGATTTGAAGCCGGCCTTCGCTACAATCCTTTTAAACATGTTTTTCTTAAGTCAGAGTACCAGTTTAGCACAGGGCGAAGTGCTTTCCCTGATGAGAAAAACAGCAATGCATTTATTACTCAGATGACGTATGATTTTTAGTGTTCCATAAATTACCAGGAGCCAGATGATGAAATTGATTTTACAAGCTTTTGTAAGCCTTTCTATCATTGTGTTTCTGATGGCTCCTTGCTGGGCAACAAAAACAGATGATTTGACGCCAACTCAGATCCATCGTGCCAAGGTTCTGTTAGAAGGGCGGTGCGGTATGTGTCATGCGGCACCCAAGCCCAAGGATTATACCCTTCAAGAATGGCCCGGCATTATTAACCATATGGGGCCAAAAGCTGGTTTGCGTCAATCTGAGATGGATCTTCTGGTGAAATATATGGAATATTCTTTTAAGAACCATCAAAAAGCAGGTTCAACGTCTCAATAGTTCAATGAATACTGGTTATTTTGAATATCGGGAAGAACTGTTTTAAGGTATCAAGCTAAGTTTACAGGCCCCTTAACCGGTCTGCCGGTGAAACAATGCTGGTGATTCGAAGACCAAAATTGTCTTCAATAACCACCACTTCTCCCTTGGCAATCATCTTACCATTGGCATAAAGGTCTACAGACTCTCCTGCAACTCTGTTTAACTCAATGACAGACCCACGAGTCAACTCAAGAACATCTTTAATGGGAAGTTCTGTTCGCCCTAATTCAACCGTAAGATTGAGGCAAACATCCATAACCAGTTCTAAATTTTTATTGATAGCACCACTGGCGGACCCATGATTATCGAATGAGGGAAATTCCACGGGTTGCACTGTAACAGGGTTGGAAGATGTTTGACTGACACCATCAGAAGCGCCATAAAAGCCGGAACTTTCGCCCATCTCTCCTGCAGAACCACCTGCT
>JANWIO010000014.1 GCA_025449835.1 Vampirovibrionales bacterium | reverse complement strand
GTGATTCAGACATTGCCGTCACAACGTCTTGAAAAACTGTTTCAAGAGGAGCGCCCTTTTGTTCGCGGCTATGTCAGTCAGTTTATTCAATCCCAAGGAGATCAGTTGTATCCTTATACTTTACCGGCCGGTGTCGAGGAAAGCCTTATGCTGTACCTCCAGCGAAACTTTCCACAGGAGGTTTCGTTAAAATGATTATTAAAAAGAAATATGCACAAAGCTATCGGGCTTCACCACTTTCTTCTCAGCCAACGGAAGAAATGTTAGACCCCGTGAGCAAACAACAACCGGTGGTACAAGACCCCTACCAAGATGTTTTGGCCCCCGAAGATTTTGAGGCGGGTCGTATTGCGGATCGTCGGCGTGTAGACCGGCGTCACGGGTATCGTCGTATTGAAGATCAGGAGTTGATTTCCAAAGCCCACGAAGAAGCAAATGCCATTCGGGAGGTTGCTGCCCAAGAGGGCTTTGAAGAGGGAATTAAGCAGGCACAACATGTTCTTGATGAATTAAACGAAGCCATCCAAGGGCTTCTTTCAGCGCGTGAAGAGGCCCTTCTTTCCGCATCGGATGCATTGGCTTCAACTGCTGTTGAAATTGCCGAGCGAATTATGAAAACCGAAGTGAGTTGCGATGAGACATTGGTGATGCATATTGTGCGAAATACCATCGCAAAAGTGGGGAAAGAGCACAAGAGCATTTTCATCAAAGTGAACCCCATTGATTTGAAAGTTGTTAAAGAAGCCATGAAGTCTGATTCACAGCTCTCCAGTTCTGTCGAGGTGCTGGTTGCAGAGGATGATAGCGTTGATCATGGAAGCTGTATGATAGAAACCCAAGCAGGCTTAATTGATGCAAGGTTTAGCACCCAAGTAGAAGTTTTAAAGCGCATGTTGTTGACCGGAGGAAAATACTAGATGGCTGGTCCACAACAACAAAGTTTCGCCATTCCACCAATTAGTGAATTATTCCTGGGGGCAATGGTCCTCTCCCTGGTCTTAATTATCATCATGCCCCTTCCGGATTGGTTGATTGACTTGGCCATCAGTTTCAATATTTCAATCGGCATTATTTTAATGATGATGTCCCTCTATGTTGAGAAACCACTGGATATTGCGGCATTTCCATCTATTATTTTGGTGGGAACAATGTTACGTCTGTCTCTTGAAATTGCATCCACCCGGGCAATTCTGTCTCGTGGGGATGCCGGGCATATGGTTGCGGCGTTTGGGAATTTTGTGACGGGAGGAAACCTGGTTGTTGGGATTGTCATCTTTATTATTATTACCATTGTCCAGTTTTTGGTTATTACCAAGGGTTCTGAAAGGATCGCAGAAGTGGGCGCCCGATTTGCCCTAGATGCCATGCCAGGTAAACAGATGACCATTGATGCGGATTTTAACGCCGGGTTAATCTCGCCGGACGAGGCCATCCGACGTCGTGAAGATTTGCAACGGGAATCATCCCTTTTTGGTTCGATGGATGGGGCCATGAAGTTTGTTAAAGGGGACGCCATTGCAGGGATTATTATTACCATTATTAATATCGTGGGTGGGTTAGCCATTGGGATGTTAATGAAGAACCTGGCCCTTGGAGACGCTGTTAATCGTTACACCACCCTTACCATTGGCGAGGCTTTGTCGTCTCAGATGCCTGCTCTCCTAATGGCTGTCTCCAGCGGTATCATGATGACCCGTTCAACTGCGAGCATGGGCA
Source organism: Vampirovibrionales bacterium (assembly GCA_025449835.1). Classification (GTDB taxonomy): domain Bacteria; phylum Cyanobacteriota; class Vampirovibrionia; order Vampirovibrionales; family JAGQHJ01; genus JANWIO01. The sequence goes on along the minus strand of JANWIO010000014.1, from coordinate 20,094 downwards.
GTTTGGCTAAAGATTTACAATTCCAGATTCAGAATAAGCCTTATGGCTTGCTTTTTGCAGCATGTTTTATGTTGTTAATTGTTGTAACTGCCGGATTTACTGGATTACCTTGGTATTACTTTCTCGTATTTGCCATTATTATTATTGGTGTTGCTATTGGTGTCTTTCTTTCCCGTGATGTTCAGCAACAGTTGGGGCAGTTGGATCAAGTTAAGCAGAATATGTCTGAACTCATTAACCCAAATCGGATGTATGAACGTTTAGGGGTTGATATTTTAAGTATTCAGGTTGGAAATGACTTGTTAATGATTGCCGATCCAGAGCAAGAAGGGCAATTACTCGGTAAAATTGCAGGCCTTCGGTCACGACTAACTGACGAGCTTGGCTTTATTATGCCCAATATTCGAATTATGGACAGTGTTTCTATTGGAAACAACGAATATTTGATTTCAATTCGAGGAAACCCTGTTGCTACAGGTGAGGTTTACCCCGATCGAATTATGATTTTGGCAAACCTGTTTGAATCATCTGGCTTAATGCCCCCACAGGATGCAATTCGTGCACAAGATCCAACCTATGGGGCAGATGCTTATTGGATTTCTGCGCAACAATGTCCGCCTGAACTCCAAAATAATGCCATTGATGCCACAGACGCCATTATTGCCCACCTCCAGGAAATTATTGTGAAGCATGTGGACGAAGTGATGACCAAAATGGATGTCTTGAAATTAATGGAATTGGTGAAGCAGCAAGATCCAACCTTGGTTCAAGAAATGGTGCCCGCAATTTTGACGCCAAACGATTTGCGCAAGATATTTGTCAACCTCATTCGGGAAAAAGTGTCTATCAAAGACGTCCTCTTTATTTTCGAACGTCTTTCAGATTATGCCCGATATAGTAAAGAGCCCGATGTGCTTTCAGAACGTTTAAGGGCAGCTTTGGGACGGCAAATTTGTATTGCTCACAGTGATTCGAGTAAAACGATGTATGCGGTAACCTTATCCAATGAGTGGGAACGCATGTTGGATGATTCTTGTCAGCGGACTGAGTTGGGAACGATGTTCTTGCTAAATCCGCTTCAGGTACAGGACTTGATTGAAAGCACCGTTTCAACGTTAACGGAGATTCAACAAAATTATGGTCGGATGCCTGTAATCCTGTGTTCACCCAGGATCCGGCTACCGCTGTATCAGCTCTTAGACCGTCATATCCCAATGGTGACGGTGGTTTCTTACAGTGAACTCATCCCGGATATTCAAGTCCAAGCCGTTGGGACGGTTGGAAGTAATGAATATGCGGATGAGTATCAGTAGATGAGGCATTTTTGATGGCTAGCGAAGAACAATCATTACAAAGCTCTATCTTAATTCCGGAAGAGAAATTACAGGCGACGCAAAGCCGGATTCGCGACATTTTATACACCGAAGATCTGTGCCGATATAAAGGGCGAGTTTCAAAGCTGATGGGTCTTACCGTCGAAGCTTATTTGCCACAACTTAAGATTGGCGATTTATGCTTTATCGAAACCAAAGATGGTGAGCCTAAAGCGGCTGAAGTTGTTGCATTTAAAGGAGATATGGCGCAGTTACTCTTGTTATATGATGGCCGAGGTATTTATCAAGGCAGTTGGGTAACCACAACGGGAAATCCCATTACCTTTCCAGTAGGCGATTTTCTACTGGGGCGTTTGGTGAACCCGCTGGGTGAGCCTTTAGATGGGAAACCCATGGATACCAGTAATGCGGCTTGGATTAATGTGGACTCCTCACCGCCAGATCCCCTTGACAGGCCCATTATCAAACATAAGTTTTCAACAGGCGTTCGGGCCATCGACGCTCTGCTTACCATGGGCGCTGGTCAACGGATGGGGCTGTTTGCCGGAAGTGGGGTCGGAAAATCAACCATGATGGGTATGATTGCCCGAAACTCTGAAGCAGATGTCAACGTGGTTGCCCTCATTGGAGAACGAGGGCGTGAAGTGAAAGAGTTCATGGAGAACTCCTTGGGCGAAGAAGGGGTGCGTCGTTCGGTGCTGATTTGTGCAACTGGTGACCAGCCACCGTTGCTTCGGATGAAGACCTTACAAAGTGCTACAGCAGTTGCCGAGCATTTTAGGGATCAAGGGAAAAAAGTTTTTATGATGACTGATACGGTGACCCGGGCTGCCATGTCCGGTCGTGAGGTGGGGTTATCCATTGGTGAACCTCCCACCATGAAAGGGTATCCACCCTCCATTTTCTCATGGCTTCAAAAGGTGCTTGAACGGACCGGTGTCACAGACAAAGGGTCGATCACAGCCTTGTATACGGTTTTGGTTGAAGGGGATGATATCAATGACCCGGTGTGTGATACCGTTCGTGGTATTATTGATGGTCACATCTTCTTGTCTCGAAAAATTGCGGCACAGAACCACTTTCCGGCGATTGATGTTTTGGGGAGTGTGAGCCGTCTCTTTACTGAAATTTGCGATCCGGAGCACATGCAAGCCGCCGGTAAAATGCGAGAATTACTGGCTATTTACCAGGATGCCAAAGACTTAATTGATGTGGGTGCCTATGAACATGGTAGTAACCCTAAAATTGATATTGCCCTGCAAATGATGCCGGATATTAACAAATTTCTCCGGCAATCGGTGAAAGACATTGTGAACATGGATTCCACGATTCAAAATTTGAAGGATATGATGAGCGGGGTTCAGCTGTAATCTCAGGTAGATTGCTCAATCAAAAACGTGACAGGGCCATCATTGATCAGGGAAACCATCATCATGGCGCCGAATTCACCGGTCTCAACTTTTAAAGTTGTTTCTTCTCTAAGCCGATGCAGGTAAAGATCATAAAATCGTTTTGCCTTGTCTGGCGGCATGGCTGAGTCAAAACTGGGTCGGGTGCCTTTTCGACAGGAAGCTGCCAAGGTAAATTGGGAGACAATGAGCAATTCTCCCTGAATATCTGTGACAGACAGATTCATTTTCCCTTGCTCGTCAGGGAAAATCCGGAGGGTGAGTAATTTTTTGATGTGAAAATCAATGTCCTTTTCAGTGTCTCCTTTGTCGAGTCCCAGAAACACCAAGATGCCTGCATTAATTTTCCCAATAACTTTACCATCGACGGTAACCGACGCTTCTTTAACTCTCTGAAAGAGGGATTTCATCGCCCCGTTGAGCCGAATCCACCTGCACGACCGGATGTGGTCAGAGCCTCCTCTGCGAGTTCTGGCCTTTCATCCCATTCCACACGAGAAACGGGTGCCACAACCATTTGCGCAATCCGATCGCCTGGCATAATGGAATAATTGTCTTGCGAGAGGTTGACTAAGGCCACTTTAACCTCATGGCGATAGTCCCAGTCAATGGTTCCAACCCCATTCACAACGGCAATCCCATGTTTACTGGCGAGCCCACTTCTGGAACGGATTTGGGCTTCATACCCTTCAGGAAGGGCAATAATGAGCCCCGTTGGGACGAGGGTTCTTTCCAAAGGTTTCAGCGTAACAGGAGCCTGAAGGGCTGCATGAAGATCCATTCCTGCAGAACCTTCCGTTTGATAAGCGGGTAGGTCGGCAGGCGCATGGGGTAACTTTTGAACAGCGATTTTAACCGTTTCCTTCATGAAACAGACACCTTTTGTGGCATGGCAGCTTGAATGAGTTGAAAGAAACTGTCTGGATCAAGGCTGGCGCCACCCACCAAGCCACCATCAATTTCAGGTTGTGCCATCAAGCCGGTCACGTTATCAGGTTTTACACTGCCCCCATACAAGATACGAACCTCCGGCAACCCAATGGTTTGGCGAATTGACCCAATGACGCGGTTTGCTTCAACTGCATCACAGACTTTCCCCGTACCAATGGCCCAAATGGGTTCGTATGCGAAGATCATTTTTTGACGTTGTTCTGGAGAATAGTCTTTTAAAGCCGCTTCAACCTGTTTTTTGATCCAAGCATCTGTTTGGCCGGCTTCTCGCTGGGCTAGCGATTCGCCAACGCAGACGATGGGAGTCAATCCAAATTGGAGGGCGGCCCCGATTTTGGCATGAACTTGGGTATCGGTTTCGTGAAAATATTCTCGCCGTTCGCTATGGCCAATAATAACGAATTGGACATGAAGCACTGCCAGCATTTTTGGGGATATTTCACCTGTGTAGGCGCCCTCTTCATGAGACTCCATGGTCTGAGCCCCCAATGAAATGGTTTTTTCATTGGATAAAAGGCGATGCATGGCATCTAGCGCTGTAAATGGGGGGCAAAGAATAATATCAGGTTGATCCGTTGCAAGGAGCCCTTTGACTTTATTCATGAGGGCTTCCAGAAAGGTTTCAGCCTCCTGGACGGTTTTGTACATTTTCCAGTTGCCTGCCATCACAGGTTTGCGGTTTACAGTCATCAATTTGTCTCCTATACAAGCCTTCCCCCTGTAACTGAGGGGGAAGGTCAAATTTTAAGGGGTTGTTTAAGCAGTGACGGGGAGTTTATTGGCAACCATTTGGGTTAATTCGGCCAAACGGTTACTGTAGCCCCATTCAGTGTCGTACCATCCAACCACTTTTAAAGTGTTGGTGCCGATAACCGAGGTTAGGCTTGAATCAATGGTACAGCTGTGGGGATCGCCGATAAAGTCGCTGCTAACCAGCTCTTCTTCGGTATAACGGAGCACTTTATTCAGCGTGGTTTGAGCAGCCTCTTTCAGTGCTTGGTTCACCGCTTCAATGGTCACTGGTTTTTCAGTTGTGACGGTTAAATCGACGATACTGACATCGGGGGCCGGTACTCGAATGGCGTAGCCATCAAGCTTTCCTTTTAATTCCGGAAGAACCAGGCCAATGGCTTTGGCGGCACCCGTTGAGGTCGGCACAATATTTAAAGCCGCAGCACGGGATCTTCTGAAATCTTTGTGAGGTGAATCCAGAAGGCGTTGGTCCATGGTGTAGCTATGAACGGTGGTCATAAAGCCTTCTTTAATCCCAAATTTTTGGAGAATCACTTTTGCCATAGGGGCTAAGCAGTTGGTTGTACAACTTGCGTTAGAAATAATATGGTGTTTTGCCGGATCATATTTTTCTTCATTAATCCCCAAGGCCAAGGTGATATCTTCGTTTTTACCCGGTGCGCTAATGATAACCTTTTTAGCACCTGCTTGAATGTGTTTGCGGGCTTTTTCAGCATCGGTAAAGAGACCGGTGGATTCGATGACCACATCCACGTTTAAGTCTTTCCACGGGAGGCTTGCTGGATCTCTTTCACCTAGAATTTTGATTTCATGGCCATTAATAATAATTGAATTGTCTGTGTGAGAAACATCGCCTTTGAACTGTCTCATTACGGAGTCGTATTTAAAGAGAAAGGCGAGTTCTCGTGGGGCAACCAAATCATTGATGGCCACCACATTGACATCAACATCAGGGTTTTCATAAATGGCTCTTAATGTGTTGCGGCCAATACGGCCAAATCCATTAATGGCAACTCTTGGTTTCGACATGATTTCTTTCCTCCAGATTCGTCGATTAAAACTGTTCCATCATTTGTTTTACTTCTCGGCTAATGGCCAAGGCATTTTCCATGGGGCGTTGCCACATATTGCGGCCAAAAATCAATCCTGTTGCCCCACATTCCATAGCGGCCTTTGCCTTAGCAATCAAGTCAGCATCATTCACTTTGCTGCCGCCGGAGAAAAGGACCATGGTTTTGCCGGCAGAGTGAACCACCTTGCGAATGGAGTCTTCATAACTTAAATCAAGGTTTTTGTATTCACCTGGTTGATCCGATTTTTTGTTTGGATCAGTGTGGGGGATGTTGATTTTGACAATATCTGCGCCAAGCTCACAAGCCACTCGGGCTGCGTAATCAATAGCATATAAACTGTCTCTGCCGCCTTTTTTCTCAATGGCTTCGCCTCTGGGATAGGCCCACATAATTACGGGGATTCCATATCGTTCAGCTTCAATTCGAACTTGGGTAAATTGCTCAATGTCTTGATCTTGTGCTGGCGAGCCAACATAAAGTGTATAGCCGATTGCATCTGCCCCAAGGCGAACCGCATCTTCAACGGTTCCGGTTAAGGTTGAAAAAGCTTGAGTGTCAGAAGGGATGGTGGTTTTACCATTAATTTTTAAGACCAACGGAATTTGGCCAGCATATTTTTTCATGTATTTTTCAGCAACCCCAAAGTGGAACACAATGCCTGAATAGCCAGCTTCAACGGCTAAGCGGCACTGAAAATCGGGATCCGCAGCATCAGGGTTCTCAAAGAAATCAACGGGTCCATGTTCAAGTCCTTGATCAATGGGCAGGAAGAGAAGCGTTCCATTTTTTGGACCGTATTCATAGAGCATTCTATGTAAGCGGGTTTTTTTACCAATGGATAAATGATCCATTTCATCTAAAGTAACACGTTTGGCTGTTATTAATGTTTTCATCGTTCTTTCTATCGTTGTAACCACAGGGAGACCTCCTCCTTGCTTGATACTATGACTGGAGATGCTGGTAATATATCACAAGCATGCTTTGCTCAACAGGATTTTCTGAAACTTTTGTTTTTCGTGCTTGCGAGCCTATTTTAAAGATATCCTTACCATAAAACCAGCGACATATATACATACCACTGGCTAGTTTGAGTAAGCTTAATGGGGGAGATATTAGGCAAGCTGGTAAAAACGACGTTGCCAAGGCCAGTCTTGTCTTGCATCAACCTTTGTAAAAGTCCCATTGGGCTCTTTTTGAAAGGCAACAACCGGAACTGCTGCAACGATTTGGCGGTGTTTTGAGTCAGATTCAAGACCAGCTGAATTTTTTCCAATAACATAATACGCTTCTGAACCGTGGGGATTTGTTAAAATTTGCGGTTTAAAACAGGTTACGCCGGTTAAGTTGCTCAATGCATTTTGCATGAATACATCCTCCTCTAAGTAAACATGTGGATTCTACATCAGGCTTATAAATTGATAAAGCGTTCAATCAAGCGATTGTTTAAATGACGTGAATGGAGGCTGTTAAGCAGCATGTTTGGAATATTGGGGTACCTGTTTGGTAAGCTTGCTGGAATCAATGGTTTGTCCATTTTCGTCAATGGCTTTAAAGTCCAGCTCATTGCTGTTTTTGAGTGTAAAGAGCAAAAAGTGATGAATCGATTTGCGAATGAGGGAGCCTGGGACAATTTTCTTGAATTTGCGTAAGTGTGCGCCACCGCCACCTGAAACAATGTATGTGACGCCAGCTTTGGGGGCAAACCGTTCATAATCGTGGTCATGGCCACAAAGGTAGAGATCTACATGATAAATTTCCAACAATGGTTCTAGATTTTGGATTAAAAATTTCGTAGAGCCGTGTTCTCCAGAGGAGAAAACAGGGTAATGGCCATACACAATTTTCCACTTCTCTTTACTTTGGGCCAGGCGAGCGCGAAGCCAGTTTCGTTGGGCTTCATCAAAGTGCATCGTGTCAATGGCATAAAAATGGATATTCCCAGAAACAAAATCATAATAAAGCCCAGGCATGTTAAAGAAAGCGATTTCTTGCTTGGTGTGAATTCCCCAGAAAAGGGTGTCATGGTTGCCTAGCACGGGCATAAACCTTACCCTTTTATTTAAAAGTGAGCTATAGGGGATTGTGAAGCGGCTTTTCCCCAGCTTATCCACATTTCCAAAGGGATAAATATTATCACCCAGCATCAAAGCCAATCCAAAAGGTTGTTTTTGATACTCAATATACATTTGTTTGGCCAGTCGCATTTGATCCGTTGAGCCAGAGCCGTTGTCACCAAAGGCAATAAACCGTTGATAAGCGGGTAACATAACGGTTGCTGGATGATACCCTTGAGAGCTTCCATTGGCACGACAGGCGGTTAATGTCGAAGTACCAAATAAGATTCCCAATAAACTCAATAAAGTACAAACAAGCAACACTTTGCCGTGTGTGAACCTGTAAAAACGGGATTTCATTTGAGAACTCCTTGATAGGGAAATTATTGAGGAGATTGATGCTTTTACGCGTAGGTAAAACCATCCTCTTTCATCCGTCGAATCACTTCCTGGAGGTTTTCTGGGGTATCTACTAATGACATCCGTAGATAACCTTCACCGTATTGCCCGAAAGCAGTTCCTGGAACCACAACAACACCGCTTTTTTCTAAGAGTTCCGTGCAAAAATCTGCGGCGGTTTTATACCGAGGGGGGATAGGAACCCAAAGATAAAAGGTTGCTTTGGGTGGCGAAATTTCTTCCACCGGCCATCCCAGGGATTTAAGGCCTTCTAACATTTTTTGCTGGTTAATTTTGTATTGCTTGTTTTGTTGAACCACGAATTCAAAGCATTCTGGGCTATTCATGGCAAAAGCGGCTGCTTTTTGTATGCACTTGAAAATCCCGCTATCCACAGTACCTTTCACTCTTTCTAAGGCATCAATGGCATCTTTATGGCCAACGGCAAAACCCATGCGCCAGCCCGTCGTGGCATAGGGCTTGCTTAGGCTATGGAATTCCAAGGTAATGTCTTTGGCTCCAGGAATTTCCAAAACACTATGCGGTGGTTCTTCGCCAGGGAAGTAGACATCAGCATAAGCCACATCACTAATTAATAGAATGTTGTATTTTCGGCAGAAATCAACGGCTTTTTGATAATAATCCAGTCCGGCCGGTGCCCCAATGGGGTTACTGGGGTAATTTAAAACAAGGCCTTTAATTCGTTCAGGGGTGATTCCTTTGGATTTCATATCTGCCAACAGGTCTTCAAAATCTGGTTTGTATTGATTCTCAGGGGCGAGACGCATGCCGTACGGGAAGCCACCACAGATTTTGATGGCATCCGCATAAGATGCATAACCGGGATCTGGAACCATAATAACTTCTTTTTCAGAAGGGTTGGATCGATAAGAAATTAATGCTCGAAAAATATTGGCTAATCCTTCTTTTGAGCCAATCAAAGAACAAACTTCCGTGTTGGCATCAATTTCAACACCAAAACGGTTTTTCATCCGTTCAGAAACAGCATCTCTAAAGAATTTTTCTCCTCTTGGGGTGGAGTAAGTATGCATGCCAGATTGATCGATCGCTTCTTTTAACTTTTGGGTCAATATTTTGGGAGGATCAACAACAGGAGCACCCATGCTCAGTTTAACTGGAGGACGACCTTTCTCTGTAAGAGACGGTGTTAGCTCAGCAACACGCTTTGCTATTCTGAACATAATGTAGGTTTCCATATTCCGGATACTTTCGGAATATAACGCTTTAATATCGCATTGGGTTAATTGTTCCACGGTCATCTAACCACCCTTCCATTTTGCTGATTACACATGAAGGCTAAGCCCGTTGTCTACAGTTCTTTTCAGATCCGTTATTTACGAGAGATAGTATCACACGGTATCTGCTGACATTCAAGCGGATTTTTCAACAGGGGCAAATCGACGGTTAAAACACCCAAACATAAAAGTGTAAACATTCTGAAACATATCGTTTATAGAGATGTGGTTGGTGGTATGTAAATCATAGATGGGTTTACAAAAGCTTTTTCTTCTTCTTTCCTTCCTCCTTTCTTGTTTTCCAAAGAAAGTCTGCTGTGTGATAAGCACAGCGTTTTTTTTGCGGCGTTTTTAAAACTTGACATTTTCAAGCAGTGAGGCGGTATTGGGGGATGCAAGTATCATGTTGTTTTGTTACAAAAATAAACAAACTATTGTGTTAATTAGCACGCATGATTAACATACAATGTATGATTTATGACTATTTGAGGGAAAACAGCGCTTGGGTAACGCTATTTTAGGTCGGAAATGAATACAAAGATGAGGGTTTAGTTGGGATTTATTAAAATTAGATGGCTTAAATTGCCAGCCATTAGCCCATTTTGCCTTTCTTTTTATTCTCTTTTAGGCAATGCATGTTTGGATAAAACAGGTTGCTGCAGGCATATTGAGTGGTGCCTCAAGTTGTTATATACCGGTTGAGGGAGGAAGCAATGTCTTTATCGGTGCTGCGTAGTTTACCCAGGCAATTAACAGGGAATACTGGCAATCCATTTTTTACAGGGGGGCGTAAAAAACCCGCTTCGAACAATCCAACTGGATTGAAGTGGTTTTATGGTAGACCACAAGCCACAGATGTGTTAACCCATTCTCAGGGCTACAACACCAAGGTAACCTCTTTAATTGATGGCGGACAGATTTTTAACAATATCGATAAGCTTTTGAAAAATGCTCAAAAGTCGGTTTTATTGGATTTTTATGAGTTACAGAATGCCCAGTTGCAGCCCCATCGAACGGCCCCTTCTGGGACGCCAGGTGCGGATAAGCAGCAGAAAATTGTGAATCACTTGGTGAAACTTGTCAAAAAGGGCATTAAAGTCAAAGTGGTTTTGGATAATAGCTGGGATCAGTATGAAAACGAGTTTCATAATCAAAAAATGATTGATTATCTAAAGACCAATGGGGTTGATGTGGTGACTTACCCCAGAGATGCGGCCAAAATAAATCATGTAAAACTGTTGATTGTAGATGGGAAATATGCCGTTTTAGGCGGGATGAATTGGGGAAACCACTCCCCTGCAAATCATGACGCTTGTGTGATGTTAGAAGGGGACGATGTGGGTAATGTCGCCAATCAAATTTTTAAAATTGATTACGAACTTTCAGGTGGTGATGTCTCCACATTACCAGCCTTTAAGTCTTTCCCCGAAGAAAAGATAAAAGTATTAACCACGGCTCAAAAAGGCTCATTAGATGGTGGCAAAAACGAAATTTTACAAGAAATTACCCGTCGTATCGACTCTGCGCAGAAAAGTATTGTCTGCGAGCTGTTTAGTATGACGGATAAAATTGTGGCCGATAAACTCATTGAAGCCCACCGGCGGTTAAAACAAAACAATCAGCCAGGTGTTCAGATCTTAGTAGATCCGGGTTTGTATCTTCAGTTTAAAAATTGTCGCCCGATTATCAATTATCTCCGGGATAGTGGGGTCCCAATTCGTTTTTACAAGGTGGACTGGGCGAAAGAGGAAAAGCTCCATGCCAAGTGGGCTGTCTTTGATGATCAAGAGGTCGTAGTTGGGTCGGCCAATTGGTCTAAGATGGGCTTAGAGTCTAATGCGATGAGAGGAAAGCCGGGGACAATACAGCATACCTTTACCAAAGGAAACCATGAGGCGGATTTGGCGATACTATCCCCTCAGATTGCCAAGGCTTTTATAAAGCAGTTTAATTTTGATTGGACCTACAAATCGAGACCCGTTCAAGGACCTAAAACGCTATATCACACTGTTCCACTCAATATGCGGGCACAGCTGCATGTGGATCCATTTGATGACCCTCTCAAACAGAAGACAGATCTGCCTGGGGATGGTAAAATCATGGCCTGAAGGAGAAAGGGGATTGTCGGGAGATGCAACAGGCAATTCACTGGATGACCTATCATCCAGTTCAAAGGTCATATTTTAAGAAAGAAGGAAAACCGGCGATGAGCTCAACAGATTCTGTAGATGCAGCAACTGCAATCCGTTTTGGGGCCAAAAAAATGACAGCACAAGACGTGGCGCAATATATTGATTCAACCAAATTAACCTATAAACTAGGTGAAGATCCCCAATCGACAATACTGGATCTTTGTAAAGAGGCCGTAGAGAATCGTTTCTTTGCGGTCTGCGTGCGGCCCAATATGGTAACCCTTGCGAAAGAGGCCGTAAAAAGCTCCGATGTAAAAGTGGCCACGGTGATTGGATTCCCTGTGGACAAATCCAAGTTGGCTGATCAAACAAGCTGGGCTACGGTGGGTGATTTTTCGTTGCAAGATAAAATCAAAGAGGCTGAGCAGGCTATTCAAGACGGTGCTGATGAGCTGGATTTGGTGATGAATGTTCGCCAATTCCTTTCAGAAGCTGAACAGCCGCAACAGGTCGCCACGGTCAATGAATTTAAAGCCATCAAAGTAGTTGCCGGAAAGAAGCTTCTAAAAGTTATTCTTGAGACTGATTTATTAACGCCAGCGCAAATTCAAAAAGCAACCAAAGCGTGTATTGAGGCCGGTGTCGATATTGTAAAAACTTCTACAGGAATGCTTGATGGTGGGGTTGGCGCAACCGTCGAGAATGTAAAACGGATTCACCAGACACTGGTCGATGCAGGCATGGAGAACAAAATGGGGATTAAAGCCAGTGGCGGTATTAAAAATGCAGAGGGCGCCATTGCGTTAATTGAGGCAGGTGCAACCCGCTTAGGTACCAGCAGCGGGCTTGCCATTGTAAATGGCCTTACGACTCAGGGAGGCTATTAAGCCGGGAAAAACAATAACAAAATAACTTGTTGGGAGGTTAAGCATCTATGATGGGTGCTTTGGCGTGTTGTGTTTTACGAAAACCCGTATCTTCAACTGTTTTGAAATTTGGGAGTAAACGGCGGCCAATCTCCTGAGCGGAAAGAAACAGTGGCCGTGTATGGCGCAAGCCATGTTGAAAAAGGTACACAACTCTATAAGTTATGCTATAAGCTTGGGGCCAAGTTGGCAAAAGCTGGGTATAGTGTTTTAACCAGTGGTGGTCCTGGGGCTATGTATGCAGTTACTGATGGGGCTGAATCCCAAAATGGATATGCTATTGGGATGGCCTGCCATTTACTGGGGAAAAGCCTATATAAAATTTAAAGCCACTATAACACCCATATTGCAACATAGAATATAATAAACAATGATCTCAATTGCTGAGGTCGATAAAAACTACCTTTTCCAAGCTTTACCAGGCAGATGGTCCTATGATCTGTCAACAATCTGGTAGAGCTTCTTTTTTGAGAGAATACATTGACTTTACGTGAAAAGCCTTGTAGCATCAATCGTTATGACCCGATCATCAATATCAACAGACGCTTCAGTGGAAACTTTTAAGGCTTACATCCAGAGTGGTGCCTTAAAGCATATTGCTATTATTATGGATGGGAATCGTCGTTGGGCACAAAAGAACAGCATGCCTTCTCCACAAGGGCATTATCAAGGATATCAGGCTTTAAAAAACATTGTTCGTTATTGTTCAGATGAACTTTGTTTGCCGGTGTTAACCGTGTACGCTTTTTCCACTGAAAATTGGAATCGCCCTGAGCATGAAGTGAATTTTTTGCTGAAGTTATTTCACCAAACCCTTCAGGCAGAGATTCAGGAGCTGGTGGAGAAAAACGTTCGCTTAAGATTTCTGGGAAATTTAGAGGCTTTTTCGTCTAAGTTTCAGGATGAATGCCGGTTAGCAGAATCAAAAACAGCCGATAATACGGGCTTGTTATACCAAGTGGCCCTGAATTATGGGGGACGGCGAGAAATTTTGGCTTCCTGTCAAAAAATTGCCCAGGCGGTCCAAGCTGGGACGTTACAACCTGAAGCGATTACGGAGCAGGATATTCAAAGTCATTTATACACAGATGATGCTGTTGATCCGGATATGGTGATTCGCACCGGAGGAGAATATCGCCTGAGTAATTTTCTGCTTTGGCAAGCGGCTTATGCTGAAATTTGTATTGTGGAAGAGCTTTGGCCCGATTTTACACCAGAAGTTTTAAATCGCACGATCCTGGAATTTCAACGGCGTCAACGTCGGTTTGGTAAATAAGGGTTTTTACCGTTTTACCTGAACAATTAGATCTATCTCTACTGAGGCGTCTAACGGTAGGGAAGAAACCCCAATGGCAGCCCGGGCATGTTTGCCCTTGTCCCCAAAAAGCTTTGCCAACAGATTAGATGCGCCGTTGATGACTTGGGGTTGTTGTTTGAATCCGGCTGGACTATTCACATAGCCGGTTAATTTCACAATTTGTTCAACGTGCTTTAATGAGCCCAATTTATCTTTTAAAACACTGAGTAAGTTCAAACAACATAGCTGTGCTGCTTCTTGTCCATTTTTGACTGAAATTTCTGAATCCCTAATTGGGCCGCTATAAATTATGGCCCCGTCTTTCATCGGAAGAACACCTGACGTATAAATTAAGTCTCCCACTTGAACCGCTGTGACATAGCTGGCAAGAGGTTTCGTTACGGGTGGTAGCTCGTTTTCAAAGGTTTCTAGATTCTCAATATTGGTCAGCATTCCAGGCTCCCTGAAATAAGCTATTCTTTAACGGTTTGTAAGTATATAGCTGAGAAAAGAACGGAAAGTCCACCAAGGATCAGGGCGGATGCATCATTTCCGGTTTGCATTACGATGAAACCAGCCAGTGTGGAGGCGACAAATTGGGGGGCTGCAATAAAGATGTTAAAGGTACCCATGAGAACGCCCTCTTTCCCTGGCGGAACTTGATGGGCCAACATTGCAAAGGGAACTGAAAGGGTGGTTGCCCAGCCGACACCAATAATGCCCATCGCCCACATTGCCTGTTCTGGGCTGGTGAGGAAGAAGGATGAAAGTAAGCCCAGTGAAAGGCAAAGTAAGCCAAAGGTGTGAACGGCTTTTGAAGAGAACACTTCACAAAGCTTGCCCAAAAACGGCGAAACAACAAAGCAGACAATATTGAGAATGACATAACAAAATGAGGCTATCTGAACGCCATGGTGATAGATGGGCGAGTGGGTATCGGTTGTATGAAAAAGATTATGGGTAACATACAACGGGAAAAAGATGAAAAGACATTGCAAGCCAAACCAGGTAAAACTATGCATCAAGCAAAGTTTTTTGGTTTCAGGTGACATTTCGGCAATGCTATCCCAGGTTTGTTTAATAAAGGCTTTAAAGCCTTCCGGATTGGTTGATTTTGCTTGGTTCTCTTCACGTTTTGATTCAGGTGTTGTGATAATGGTCCACCCCATGGCAACCAGCATCGAGATGGCGCCCAAATAGAAGAGATTGTGCATATTGGGAATAATGCTTCCAATGTAAAAGGCGGCAACAGAGCCTAAGCCAATGGTGAAGCTCATTAATGAGTAGGTAAAAGCTTGTTGTTTTTTGGGGACTGTATCGGGCACCAAAGAACGATAAGGGCCTTGGCTAATATTGATGCTGGCATCCAAGATCCAAAGTAAAACAGCTGCAACCAATAAGTTGGGAGAGTTGGGCATGATGATCAAGCTCATGGCGGTTAATAAGGCACCTACCAATAAGAACGGTCGTCTACGACCTAAAAAGGTCCATGTTTTATCACTCCACGACCCCACAATCGGCTGTACTATAATCCCGGTGACAGGACCTGCGCACCAGATTAACGAGGTGAGCCAGGCTACAGAGCCTAAGCTTTCCAGCAAGGGGCTCATTTGTCCCATTTGGATAGCCCATGCAAATTGAATCCCTAAAAAGCCAATACTGATATTTAAAAGCTGCCAAAAGGTTTTGCGAGGGAGTGTCTCAATGGGTTGGCTTGTGATGGTATCAAAATCTTTCGTCGATAAAATGCTCTCTAGAGCGCTTTGTGGTGCTTCAATTTCTGGAAGTGTGGGCGTTGTGGTTGTCATGGGAGCCATCCTTAATTCTGTTGATTTGAACTGATCATACTTAAAAAACGTTCCTCAAAGGAGAAGTTGCCTGGGGAATTAAAACTGTAACAAAACGTAATAATCTTCAGCCAGTAATGATGTCCTTCTTATTGTTTTTGCTGTGGAGAGATGGCTTGCTTGAGCCGTTGCAGTTTTGCTTGGGTAATTTGGATATCATACTGTTGGGCTGCTTTTGCCAGCGGATTTCGGGCAGGTTGCCCATGGCCAGGAGAGGTCTCTGAAATCCCTGGGTTTCGAATGGAGTAGACCCGTCGAACCTCTTCATCAAGTCGCTTTTCACTTTGCTGATACATACTGAGTGCATGATCCAGGTTGGGGTCTTTTTCAACCCCTTTGTAAATACTCCAAAAGCGAGCCAGTTCTTGATAACCATCCTGTTCCTCTCTGATCGAGGTATGCGATTCACCATCCAACGCATGAACCAGCTCATGGGCTAAGTAGGCCCCCACCACATTAGGCGTTGAAAACATCATTTGGGGATGGATTCGAATGATGTGCTGCTGGGCATCATATTCGGCAATATTAGGAGAATCATCAATGCGCTGGGTTTCCTCAAAACATACCGGGATTTCTTGGGAGAGTTTCAGTAGGTATGGATTGGGGTGATGAAGTTTGAAATATTGTTTTAAGAGCCCCCTGGCCTTGTGAACCACTTCTCGTTGACGGGTTTGAAGGAGGGTATTCACTGTTTCAGGGTAAAAACGCTTTTGATCTTGATAAATTAAGAAATTAAGCCGTCGGTTTGCCGGATCGAAATCGGGCATTACCGAAAGCACTTCCATATAGCGTTTTTTTGCTTCTTGGGTGTTGCCGATTTTTTCGTAATATTCGCCAAGCTGGACTCTGGCATCATGATCATTGGGGTTTACATATAAAAGCTGGGTTAAAAGCTGAATCCCTCTTGGGGCATTCCCTAAAAGCACCATCAGTTGTGCCAGGTTGAAGTAAGCATCCGTGTATCGGGGGTTCAATCGAATGGCTGTTTCATAGGCCTGTATGGCTTGCGGATAGAGGCGACGCTTTCGGAATTCGTTCCCGGCATCTTTAAACTGGTCTGTTGAAGCATGACCCGAGGATAAAGACGAAAACGTGTCATTTTGCAAGCCCATGGGTTTCACAGGCTGAGCTGGTGGTAAAAAGGGAATGACCGACTGATACCGAATCGGTGCATGATTTATGGATGAAATTGACATATAACAGAAAAACCACTGAAGCGATTTTTTTGCGCCAAATTTTGGAGAGTCCCACAGTAGTGCCTATTATTTAATCTTTGACCGAGGGGTCTTCCATTGTTATGATGAAGTCTGTTCATTGAAGGGATTTGTCGGATGTCTCCTCAAATTAAGCTCTATAACACCTTATCAAGACGACTTGAACCATTTGAGCCAATGACGGCGCATCAAGTAAAGCTTTATGTCTGTGGGCCAACTGTTTATGATGAAGCCCACTTGGGTCATGCGCGGTGTTACATTACGTGGGACATTCTGTACCGCTTTTTAACCTTTATGGGGTATGAAGTGACGTATACTCGGAATATCACCGATGTCGATGACAAAATTCTGAATCGAGCAGCGGAAAATGGCGAATCTCCGCAGTCCCTTGCAGAACGTTATACGCAGCGTTTTCATGACGTTATGGCGGATTTAAATGTGCTTTCGCCAACGCATGAGCCGAAGGCCACTGATTATGTTCCTCAGATGGTTGCGTTTATTCAATCTCTGCTTGACAAAGGGTTTGCATATACCACACCTTCCGGCACGGTGTACTATGATACGCCTAAAAAAGCGGATTATGGGAATTTATGTCACCAAAATCTGGATGATCTACAATCCGGTGCCCGGGTTGAGGTTGATCCTGAAAAACGAAATCCCTTGGATTTTGCCTTGTGGAAGCCTGCTCCCCTTTCAGAACCCTGTGTCTGGGATGCACCTTGGGGACCAGGAAGACCTGGCTGGCATATAGAATGCTCAACTATGAGCTATAGTCTTCTGGGACAGCAATTGGATATTCATGCGGGCGGCATGGATCTGATTTTTCCCCATCATCAAAATGAAATAGCTCAAAGCGAAGCCTTCACAGGGAAATCGCCTTTTGTAAAAGTTTGGATGCATAACGGGTTTGTGAATGTCAGCGGTGAAAAGATGTCCAAATCTTTGGGAAACTTTTCAACCATTGCCAAACTACTGGAAAGTTACGATGCCAACACGATTCGGTATTTTATTGTGACCCACCATTACCGAAGCCCCGTTGATTTTAGCGATTTTGCATTGGACGGGGCCAGGAATCGGGTGGGGAAAATCACCCGGAATGTGAAAGAATTGGTAGAACAAATTGGATTCCCTGCAGCAGATTTGGCTCTAGCTGCAAAGGCCCATATTGTAAGCTTATTAAATCAACCCAGAGAATCCATGACCGATTGGGAAACGACTTCTTTGGCCTGGGTCTCGTCCATGGCGGATGATCTCAATACGGCCCAAGCCTTGGCTTGCCTAAATGAGCTATTATCTCAAGCCAATCCCAAACCCAATGAGCCGCCGATTCACTTAAGTGTTTTAGAACCCACAGCGTTAGGCTGTTTCTTAATGCTATCCGAAGCGATGGGATTTGATTTTATCACCCCTCAAGTTGATATGCAGTTAGATAGGCTTCTACCTCAGCTAAAAGCATTATTTTCACAGGCTCAGCAAATTCTGGAAGCTGAAACTCCCCAAGGCCAATTGTTACCAGATGCTGGGGATATGCAAAAAATATCTGCGCCAAAGCTTGTTGAAGAAATTTTGAAAGTTCGCGCTCAGCTTCGGGAATGCAAAAATTGGGCTGCATCAGACCTGATTCGAGACAAGCTTGCTGAAATGGGAATTTACTTGAAAGATCGTAAAGATGGACCAGCCCTTTGGCACTATGAACCCGCCAAATCCGTTACCCCATCCTAGGGCATTGGCGCATCTGGGTGATGCAGTCTATGAGCTTTGGGTTCGAGAAGAGGCTATTGCCTTGTACCAAAAGAGTAAAGACTTGCATGAGTACACAACAGCCTGTGTTCGGGCTGAAACGCAGATGGCCTTATTAGAAAATATATTGCCAGAATTGTCTGAGTCTGAAAAAGAGTTGGTAAAGCGCTCTGAAAATGTTCCAGTTACCAGTACTCGTCGGTCAAATCAATCCTTGTATCGAAAATCAACAGCGTTTGAAGCTCTGATTGGCTACTGGTATCTGCAAGAACCCCAACGATTGGCTGAGCGAAAAAAACAAATTTTTCAATTATTAGATAAAGTTTTAAAGAAAAATTTATAGCCTAAGTGGGCAATAGCTTCAAAAATAATTTTTGACATAAAAAATTTGCAAAAACCCTATTTGCAAATTTTACGTTCGCTGTAAAATGAAAATCTGTATGTGTTCCTTAAACAAAGAGCCTGGTATGACGTAGATGGAATCAAAATTGTTTACCCTGGGTCGGCACCTCCTCGCTGAGTTCTATGACTGTGATCCCAATGTTTTGAATAATGCGACACTGATCGAAGAAGTGATGACCGATGCTGCCAAAATTGCTGGCGCAACGATTGTTCAGAAAACTTTTCACCACTTTAGCCCTTATGGCGTAAGTGGTGTTGTCGTTATTGCAGAATCTCATCTGGCGATCCACACATGGCCTGAATATGGCTACGCTGCTGTTGACCTGTTTACTTGTGGCGCCAGCGTGAATCCCGTTGTTTCTTATGAGTATTTACGGGAACATCTCAATGCCAACACCGCCTTTTATTCTGAGTTAAAACGCGGCTTGCTGAATGAAGAAAGTGGCCAGCTCTTAAAAGCGCCCTTTCAAATTGAAGTGGAGCATGAAAACCTTACCATTACAGGAGGTGTGAGCTAATGATGCAAAACGGATTTGGCCCTCATCTTATGATGGATTGTCGGGGTGTGAGTTTTGAAAAATGCAGTGATTTACAATATGTCTGGCATTTTTTGGATACCTTGCCCGATAAAATTGGGATGACCAAAATCACACAGCCCTACGTCTTCCCCTATTCAGGATTGATTCCTGAAGATGAAGGGATTACCGGTGTGGTTGTTATTGCTGAATCCCACATTACATTTCATTCTTTTACTCGGAAGGATTATTTTTTCTTTGATCTGTTTAGTTGCAAGGAATTTGACACGGATTATGTGATTCAAGAAGTGATTCGGGCCTTTGAAGTGCAAGATCCGGATATTCATTGTGTCAATCGGGGCGTATATTTCCCGCGGAATGCTGAGTTTTATGCAAAGGTTCCAGGCGTTCCTGCACTTTCTTGCTAATAAAGGGTGTTGCTGATGGAACTGTGGACTACTGAATCTTATCAAAATATGCGTTTGGGATTCCGGACGACGGAAACCCTTTATCATGCCGAATCTCCTTACCAAACCATTGATATTGTGAATACGGTTACGTATGGCAGGCTTTTGTTACTTGATGGGGCCGTAATGACAACCGATAAGGATGAATTTGTTTACCACGAAATGATTACCCATGTGCCATTATTGGTTCATCCCAACCCAAAACGGGTTCTGGTGATTGGTGGCGGTGATGGTGGTACAGTTCGTGAACTGTTGCGCCATGAAGGACTTGATGAAGTAGTATTGGTTGAAATTGACGAACTGGTTATTGAAGCATGTAAACTTC
>JANWIO010000013.1 GCA_025449835.1 Vampirovibrionales bacterium | reverse complement strand
TTCTCATCGCAAGGATGCAGTTAGCCTTAAGGCTGCAAAATTTGTGATGAAGACATTTGTGCTTGGAGATGCCGCTTTTTGGGGCGGTACGCTCTTGTTTTTCTGGCTTGCCAAAACAGATTCGATAACCCAAGGGCTTTTAAACCTCACCCATCAGCCTGGTGCCATGGTTGTTGGTTTGCTCTGGCTCATTGCCGGCATCACCAAAACATGCAATATCCCGTTTAACCGATGGCTACCTGTCACAATGACTGCACCAACACCTGTATCTGCGATGATGCATGCAGGTTTTGTCAATGCTGGCGGTATTCTATTTGCTCGTTTTGCGATACTTTACATCCAACATCAACAGTTGTTGATATTGATGTTTTTGATAGGTTCTCTAACTGTGGTTTATGGATCTCTGAAAATGCTTGTACAAACTGATATTAAAAGAAGCTTAGCGTATTCTACCATCGCCCAAATGGGGTTTATGATTTTAGAATGCGGGCTTGGGGCGTTTTCCATTGCCATGTTCCACTTAATCGCACACAGCCTTTTTAAATCTTCATTATTTTTAGGCTCAGGCTCTGCCATTGATGATTCAAAAGGCATTTATTTGCCTGAATCCAATTTGAATGTCGCAAATGCTTCGTTCCTGCAAGTTCCTGCTTGGAATTTAAGCCTGTTTATCCTACCCGTTTTGATGACAATTCTGTTTAGCCAATTTATTGGTGTACAAGGGGCTGCAAGTATATTATGGATTTATCCCATTTTGCCACTATTGCCACTTGCTAAAAATATGGCTGGCCAGCAATTTGGCGCCTTATTATTTGCCATGTTACTCCAACTCTTCTATGCTGCCGCTACAATCTTTTCCCATTTTCTCTTTGCACCCGATTTATCCGATGCCATTATCAAATTAACCCCTTTGTATTGGATAATAATTCTGGTGACCATTGTTTTACTAAGCTATGGCGCCACAGGAGCAAAGCGCCCATCGACATTAGCAAATTGGCTTTATGTCAGGCTTTTGAACCAAAGTACTGTTTTTAATCATCGCACAAGAACAACATTGTATGATTAACGAGTACGAGCAGAAAAAGATAGATTCCAAAACCATTAAAACGGCTTTGGAAGATGCCGCACGTGTCTTTGTAAAAGTGTGGCCTTTGCAAAATTTTATTGCCTGCAATCCCCTATGCGGCTATGAGCATCTTGCCTTTGATAGAGCCCTTGAAGTCTCCAAGGTGGAATTAGGTTGGACGGATCAGTTGGAAGAAAAGGATTTCAGGCATTGGTATGCTCAAGGGGCAATGACCCTTCAAGGGGTAGAAGAGCAATTTGAGCATTGCTCCCTCTCAACTTGGGCAGCGTGTTTTCAATTAGAAGATCGTGAAATTCAATTGAAAGATATCTTACGTGCCGACTTGATGGCAGCATTAAAGCCTCCCATAGAGACCAAGCCAGATACCATGTTAAAAACACTGCTCAAAACAATCGGTTTTATTCCCGAGCAAGAAGAAGAAAACGTATTTGCAGATAAGGTAATCTCCATGATCCAAGGGGTAGAATTGCTGACGAGTGAACCCCTTTTAGAAAAACTGGATGAGCATACCGTAAAATGGATATCGGCTTATTTGGATAAGGGCCAAGCTATCTGGTCTATGCCAAACCGTCATTTGGGGCTTCGAGCTGCTTGGCAGAACCTGGTTTTATTTGATAACAGTTTATGCCGGAAAAGCCATAGTGTATTGAAAAGGCTTTTTACGATGATCCCACAAAATCCTTATGAAGCCCTGGGAGCTTTACTCGAATATCTTGAGGTTCCAGTGGGTGAAATAAAATCCTATATGAGATGGCACTTGGCCCAATTACCCGGTTGGGTTGGCTATATACGCTGGCACGTAGAACAGATGGATAGGTTGCATGATATCCATGAACCCCGTAGGACGTTATTGGCCGATTATCTCATTTTGCGGCTTTGTACCGAATTGGCGCTATGTGAAGCATTCGTCAACAAATATGACGACCGTCATGCGACCCTGGCACAAGTTAGAGATTGCTTGAAAAAGTATCCAATCAAACAAGAGCTGAAAAAACAGTTTGATGACTCGGGCGAGATGGAACGTCGGTTGACTTACATTCGTCATGAGCTTTCACTCTCTGTGGAAGAAATGGAAATACTGCTACAAAATTACGGTCAAGAAATTCTTTCTGCGATGAAAACGTTTGATCATGCAATGAAAAGCAAAATTTTTAGAGAAGCAATGGAAGCAACGTATCAAAATAATTTGTTAGCGAAAATAAAACATAATTTTGCGAGTCAAAGTATTTCAGACGCTGAGAATAAACCCATGATGCAAGCTGTGTTTTGCATCGATAATCGTTCGGAACAATTACGCATCAAGCTAGAAGCCTGCGGAAATATTCAAACATTGGGATTTGCAGGCTTTTTTGGTATTCCAACCCGCTTAAGATCCTATGCAGAAAATTTTTCCAGGGATTTATGTCCGGTTTTGATGACACCCCGATATGCCATTGCAGAAACACCCGTGGAAAATAAAACGAGAGAAGCAACCCATTATTTAAAAACTCGGCAAAGATTCGTCTTTCTCAAATCTATTTTTCAATGGCTCATGAAAAATACTGCTGGAATGTTCACTTATGTTGAAGCTTTTGGCTTAGGGCACGCTGTTTTAATGTTGATTAAAACCCTTTTCCCTCAGCATATACAATATCAAACATTTCTTGATGTTAAACCTAACTTAGTCTCAAAAATTACCACGGCAAGCAGAAAAGATGGTTTAGTTGAAGGCATTACGTTGGAAGAACAAACCTATTACGCTGAAGCCGCTTTAACCATGATGGGTTTAACGCATGATTTTAGCCCAGTTGTGGTTTTTTGCGGTCATGGAAGTCAAACAGAAAACAATCCTTATCAATCTTCTCTGGATTGCGGCGCTTGTGGTGGCAATGCTGGCGGAGCCAACGCTCGCGTTTTATCAGAGATATTGAATAATACCTCTGTCAGAGACAATTTAGCAGCAAGAGGCATTATTATTCTGGAAGAAACTATCTTCTTAGCAGCAGAGCATAATACTGTTACAGATGAAGTGAGATTTTTAAACCTCAATCAATACCAACATCGCATTTCTGTCGCAATTTCTCCTCTGTTAGATGCCTTTAAACAAGCTTCTCATCTCAATCGGAAGTCGCGAACGGCAATCTTACCTTCTATGATGAAAAACCCGATAAGCATTAATGCAACAGACTGGTCCCAAGTCCGTCCGGAATGGGGGACGGCAGGTAATGCGGCGATGATTATTGGACCGAGATCGCTTACGGAGAATTTAGATTTAAAAGGACGTGTTTTCCTGCATTCCTATGAATACCAATCTGATTTACAGGGCAAATCACTAGAAGCCATCTTAACTGGCGCTTTAATTGTTGCACAATGGATTAATGGGCAATATCTATTTTCCACGCTGGACAACAGGCGTTTTGGAAGCGGTTCAAAGACAATTCACAACGTGGTTGGTCGGTTTGGTGTGATGCGGGGTAACGCCAGTGATTTACAAATAGGGCTGCCTTTACAAACTTTAATGGCCAATTATTCTTCACTATATCATATGCCGTTGCGTTTAACGGCCATCGTATATGCATCATGGCAAACTGTAGACCGCATCATAAGACGCCACACGCTATTACAAAACCTTTTTAATAACCAATGGATTTATCTTTTTGTTATCGATCCAGAGAGCAACGAATTTTTGACTCATCTCCCAGGCGGTACCTGGAAAACTTGGCCAGAAAGGTTATCTCTTGAGGGTTTATCTAAGCATTTAGAAACGTTACAAACGCATTAAGTTGGGTAAGGAGGAAAATGGTGTCTACAGTCGGATTACATGAAATGAAAAAAATGGAAATCGTCATTAGCGGTGATCGATTGTCTTATTTGGAAGAAGAAATTGATCAAGCTGGGATTACCGGATATACACTTATTCGAGATATTTCCGGCAAAGGACATGGCGGTTTTCATGGGGGACGTCTTATCTATAATGAACAAGACAGTTATGTGATGATTTTAGCCGTGGCTCCTTGGGAAAAGTTAGAAAAGGTTATACAAAGCATGAAACCCTTGCTGGAGGATAATTCTGGTGTTATGTTTATTTCCGATACCTACGTATTGCGTGCAGAATATTACCAAGCTTAAAATAAGACCGATAAAAGAACAAAAGTCATATGAACATTGATCCTAATTCAGAACCCCCTAATTCCGATTAACATTAATAGCAATATTATTTTTGTTTGTTGTCCTGATTGGCTATCAACAATGCAGGCACTTGGTGTTGGCGCTTTACCAATCTTTTCTCGGACCTGGCTACGAATGCCAGCATGAAGATGCTCAATCGTTCCATCCAAGGTCCAGGCTCGAAAATAATGGTAAACGGTCTTCCAGGGTAGAAAATCATGGGGCTACAAAATGGCGTTAATAATCTCCAGTATAGGATGATATTCTCGATGCCTACTTCCAGGCTTCTCTGGAGAACTATAAGGAACTAGAAGCTTCCATTGTTTCCAAGTCAAGCCATCGTGTCTAAAACGACAAAACACCCAAAAAGAGTGTTTTAGAAAGTGGTGCGCTGTGAGAGATTCGAACTCCCGACCTCATGGTTTTATAACCTTGAGTAGAACCACTACTATTTTTCCCAATTAAACCAAAAATTCGCCAAAACTGTTATAAAAATTGCATTTAATGAGATACCTAGGGCTGACTCAATAATGAACAAAAGTTTAAAACAATCCGGTAAATTTTTAAGAAATCCACTATACACTCCCAATGTTAGAAAGCTTCCTGCACTTAATAAAAGCCCATTCCAAAAAGGATTAACATTTTTTACACTCAAGAGGCCAAGAATGAAAACCGCCGCACATTAGTGAACAAATTCCTTTTGAGGAACCTCTGAATCGGTATCTGGTTCAACCAATAGATTATTCTGAGCGGAGTCTATACCCAGATCAGCCCTAATTGCCTCAAGATAGTTATTCATTTTTTGTGTGAAAATCTTTTGACGATGCTCTGCCTTGCAAATACTTATGTTCAGAACATAATCAGCAACATTAGTATACGCATCCAGAACATTTTTAGGGGCAAAGATCTTGAGAAGGCACCAGGATTTCATATTTTCATGGGTAAAATAGGCAAAAGCATTTGCTTGCCGCTCTTGAAGCTCGATAGAATCCGTTGGATAACCAAATGAGGAAAGACTGAGAAAAGTGAGGTGAATATACTCAGTAAATGATTTTCTTCTCGCAAATAAAATATCTAACGTTTTACCAAATGGTGTTATAGTTTCTTGGTACAACCTCATCTTGTCCTGAAATAGAGCTAATTTTGCAGAACGATCACTCTCCAACTTATCACTAAGCTTGGCGATTGACTTCTGTATGTGAACATCTCTTACTGATATTGCAATAAAAGCAATAACCCCTAGCAGTAATGTTATCCAGTTATGCGTTAGATAGTTTGTTATCGTATTAATCATGATCATACGATTGCCTCATACTTGGATCCCGTAGTCTCCGCTTTCTGCACTTACCGATATAATATCATCCCAGCAAGTGGTATACCTGCCAGACTTATAATTTTGTTTCATTCTCCATCGTTTGTCTAACCCTTCGGCTGCATATCGAAGTGCTCCTACCCCAAAATCACTATTTACTTTATCTAAAGCAAGCATTAGGAGGTCGAATTTCCCTCTGTCTTGTCTATCCAATATGCTGTTTTGGATATAGTTATCGGGAACAAGTTCCAGCATGGTAATACGTACCCTTCTTGAAAGATATCGCCTATGAAATGCCAAGCTCACGGCATATTCCAGCTACTGTTTTCTCCATTGATTCCTGCGTTCTTAACGCCAAGATGATTTGTTCTTCTGTAAATCGGCTTTGTTTCATTTCGAGAACTCCTTTTGGATTCATTTTATCGGAATTCTCT
>JANWIO010000012.1 GCA_025449835.1 Vampirovibrionales bacterium | reverse complement strand
TAAAACCACGGTTTATGCGCTTGAGCTAGCGGATTTTCAACATACAGGAGCAGATCATCCGGTGGCCATTTTTGATATTCATTGCTCCAGTGGCACGTATATTCGATCCATTGCGGAAGCCATGGGGAGACAAACCAGTTATGGTGCTTTTTTATCGGCTTTGGTGAGGACACGTCATGGCCAATTTAAACTTGAAGACCGTGTTTCATTAGAAACTTTTGTGGCCGCAGATCATCCAAAACAGTAGTTACACAATCCTGCGGATTTTTTATCGTAAATCCCCTTACCGGTTTCCTCGCAAAATGCCGACAAAATTTTTCATGGGATGAAATTACAATCAGAAGAGTTAGAAGAGGCGATTCGGAATCATGAGCTTTATTTATTAACCCTTCAAAACCTTCCCATTGCGGTGGCCGCCGGAGAAGAAAAGGGGCGATTAAAGCCATTAAAGGTTTTTCCCTTAGAATCAACGTCCGACGAGGACGTCTTTTAAGGGCTTTAGTCGGATTATTGAAATATCTAAAATATATCTTTTTGTAACGTTTTCTTCAAAAAAGCGCAATTTTTGCTTGGCCAACGTTTTTTCATGAATAGGGGTCATGTAGAGAAAGATTCATTCGATTTAGGATAGTGAAAATATGAGCGCCAGTACTTATTTTAATCTTGCAGTTCAAGCGTTTCAACGCAATAATCCTGTTTTGGAAGTTGTGAATCGTGTGAGCATACTGGTTTATAATATTATAAACTACAAAAGCAATGTTAAGCTTACGAAATACCGGCATAACCTCTATTTGCAGCAATTAAAACGCATGGAAGGGTTTTTGTCGGAGGCCAGCCCATACCAATATCGGGGTGGCAAAATGGATCGGAAATTTTAAAGATTAAACATTTTTTACAGGAACTAGCACAAAAATAGGTCGAAGGGTTTTTATATAGTTAAAGGGGTCCTTGGGGGAACACAAAATGCCATTTGCATCAGGTTTACCAATCATATCAATGCTTATCGCTCTGAAATATGAGTATGAGTTGGAAGAAACGTTTTTAGTACAGCAAAAGATGTTTCTTCAGCGGGCGGCTTCTAAGCTTAGTGGCCTGTTAACCCATAAAGTTAATTTTGAACCCGGATCAGAGACGGCAAGGCTTTTACAGGCCAGGGTTTCTCAACTTTCTGAAGCAGAAAGCCTTATTGATACCCGACTTAAGATTATTAGCGATAAATCAACGGCCATTGGAAGGCAGTTGGACGCAATGTCTCAAAAAACGTCGCAGGCGGCGAAAGATGAATTTGGAACCAAGCAAGGTGGTGGGTATTAACGCCCTAAAATCGCTATTTAAACCAACCATTTTGGAAACTGGGGTATTAGTGATACCTTAGTGATTGGAGTGATTTTCAAAGGTTTCATCATGATGGGCGCCAAAGGGCAATCAATGCATAAACCCTTTTTAAAGTGGGCAGGTAATAAATATGCCATTCTGCAAAATATTGAAGCAATTTTAAAAAAATACCCGGATCGAAAACGGCTTATGGAGCCTTTTGTCGGATCAGGGGCGGTATTTTTAAATACGACTTATCCCGAGTCTCTACTGACAGATACCAATGGTGATCTAATTCAGTTATATCAAATTTTACAGGCACAGGGTGAGGCGTTTATCCAGTATTGTGAAACCTTTTTTATCCCTCAAAACAATGTTGCTGATCAGTATTACCAACTTCGAGAGGCCTTTAATACAACAGAAGATCCGGTGTATAAATCGGCCTTATTTTTGTATTTAAACCGTCATTGCTTTAATGGGCTGTGTCGCTATAATGCAAAGCATCAATTTAATGTCCCCTTTGGGCGGTATCAAAAACCCTATTTCCCCCAAAAAGAGATGCTTTGGTTTTATCAAAAATCGCAGAGGGCTTGTTTTCAGAAAGCCGATTTTAAAACCATCATGCCAATGGCTAAGGTGGGTGACATTGTCTACTGTGATCCGCCTTATGTCCCCTTATCTACCACTGCAAATTTTACCAGCTATAGCGCAGGCGGATTTTCATTAGAACAGCAAGAAGCCTTGGCCAAACTGGCCCAAGGTTTAGCAGACCGTGACGTTGTTGTGTTACTTTCCAATCACAACACTGAGTTTACCCAACAGATCTATCACAATGCCAAGAAAACAGAGTTATTTGTTCAGCGCTATATTAGTTGTCAAGGGAAAAATCGCAATAAAGCATCAGAGCTACTGGCTTTATTTGAGCCTGCAAGCTCAGTTTACAGGTGATAAATAAGAGCACTTTAAATCGGTTATTTTGCTGGGTAGGGATTCTGGATAAAATAAACACATGAAAGAATTACATCCTAAAAAACCTTCCCGTAAAGGAAGCAAGACCAAGGCCTTTGGATCATCCAAACGAGAAAATCATAAGGCCGATACGTTTTATCAATCTCGTTTATATGAGAATCGACCCGCATTAAAACCCAGTGAGTTTATTGAAAACCCACTCCCTCAATCTGTTCAGAATCAACTTTTTTGCCAATCCAGTGATGTCATGAATCAGCTGCCAGATGCCTCCGTGCATCTGATGATTACCTCTCCCCCTTATAACGCCTCTAAACTTTATGATACGAATCTATCCCTTCAGGAATATCGGGAGTTGTTAAGGTCGGTTTTTCAAGAAACGTATCGGGTGTTGGTAACAGGGGGGCGAGCGTGTATCAATATTGCCAATCTGGGCCGAAGTCCGTATATTCCCCTGCACCTGTATGTGATTGAAGAGATGTTGCGCTTGGGATTTTTAATGCGGGGTGAAATTATTTGGGATAAAGGGAGTAGTGCGGGCATTTCAACAGCCTGGGGAAGCTGGAACTCGCCAACCAACCCTATTTTAAGAGATACCCATGAATATATTCTGGTTTTTTCCAAAGAGAGTTTCTCTCGGCGAAAACCGGCGTCTCCAGCAACCATGGTGAAAGAAGAATTTATGACCTACACCAAAAGCCTTTGGACATTTCGTTCAGAATCGGCCCGACGCGTTGGCCACCCAGCCCCTTTCCCGGAAGAACTGCCCTATCGCTTGATACAGCTCTATTCATTTGAAAATGATGTGGTTTTAGACCCATTTTGTGGGAGCGGCACCACTTGTGTAGTGGCTTTAAAGCAACGTCGGCGCTTTGTTGGCTATGATAATAATCCAGAATATATTGATTTAGCAGCTAAAAGACTTCTAAAAGTTCAAGAAACCTTGGATTGATTTTAGAATACCCGAAATTTATTACAAAATATTTCACTTTTTGTATTGTTTAAATTGATATTTAAACACATTTTTGATATAAAAAGAGTCACTTCTAGATTTAAAAATGAAGAAAGGTTTGCTTGGTATATGTTGGTTGGGTCACCCAAAATTGGTTTGAATGCAAATGCGTTCCCGCGTTTTCAAGGTAAATTGTCTGGTTCTCCGTTAGAGAGCTCAGGTATGGGAGAGGCAAACTCCCAAGTCTCTATTAAAGAAGACGTGAATGATGTAGGAGAAAGGCTATCGCCAGATGTTTTGGCGCCTGATTTAAAAAAGCGTTGGCGTGCTGCATCTGCCGAGGATCGCAAAATAACCAGCTTTATTTTAAATGACATTCACGCCTATACAGCATATCAAAACCAATCTCGACTGGGGCAATTATTTCAGCGTTGGCAAAAAGCACCAGCATTGGTTGCCTTTCAAAATCAATTGGCATGTAATCTCCCCATGGAAGGCCCCAAAACAACGCTTGAACATAATCTTCACAATCTGTTTAACCAGAGTTTTGCAAATATGCTGGCTCAGTTCAAGTCAGATCTCATCAAGTTAAAACGAAGCACGTTTGCCAAAAATGAGGAAAAAATTCTCGTTAATCTCCTCAGAACAGCTTCAAGGGCGAATAAAGGTCCCTTGTCTTCTGAAAATCTGTATCAATCTTTATTCCGGGTATTACGCAAGTCTGAAGAGTCAGAAAATATTTTGAAGCAAACCTTAAAATCTTTTGCAGAGGGATTTTCCGATTTGCCTACCTATGTGCAAAATTTTGCTGAAACAGGAACATCTAAAGGAACTGGAGAACCATTACCTGAAGAAGATGTAGCATTGAACTCTGAGCAACCATATGAGCAACAAGAAGAGGCTGAGTTCCGCTCTTATACGTCTCGCCCTTTACGCGTTGCGATAGCACCAGAGCATGTACACATCAATGAGGTGGAAACCCTGGTTGAGAAAGTTATCAAAGGGTTTAATTTCCTGCCTAAAGTCGGGATTATTCTAGGAGACGCGGCGGATCAAAAAGATGCGCTGATTCAGTTGGCCTTAGATCCCAGAATTAAGGAAAATATTTATAGCCATGTTTTGGTCAATGAGCCTTTTTCGCCATTTCCAAAGGGTAAGCCACAAGAGAATGTTAACGAGCAATTCCATTCGCAATGGCTAGATCTTCCTGTAACAGAGAATGCGCTGCATGAAACCGATAGATCTTATATTTTAGAGGGGGTACGCTATACCATGGCCGAAATTGAGCGGAAGACCCCAAACGGTGAAAATGCGGTGATGTTCTTAATTGGAGATAAATTATTATTACCAGTTGTTGACAAGTTACCGGAATTGGCTCGGGCATATCCTCGGGTCAAGCTGGTGGTGGCAGGGTTAAACCAATTGTCTGCAAACGTGAATCCTAAATTATATGATCATGCAGCCATTGTAAAAGTTTCGCCCCCCTCACTGTCTCAGGTCTCTGCCGAATTTCAACTGACCCAAAAAGGGCCGTTACAAGCCATTGAGGATACCTATCATGTTAAGTTTCCGCCAAAAGTGATTGAATATACTGCAAAAAGTTTAATGGATAAAACGGGTCGGCCTCCCAACCGAGCCGATATTATGCATGTGCTTGAAAATGTTGCATACCAAGTGGGTGAAAAAATAGAGCCTACAGCTGAAAAAAGGATTCGTGGTGGGAGTCTCATCACGACTGATGATATTGATCACTATCAAACAGCACGTGAGCAGTTTTTGGAGTCTGTTGGGTCTGAACCTGAATCTTCTGAAGAAGGTTCCTTTGGCTTTGCCCCCAAATCGGATGTGATGTTAGGGGATGTCATTGGCCAAAAAGAAGCTGTTGAAGAAGCCCAGCGTCTTGTAGCGTTGTTGAAAAATTACAAACTGTTGGCGACTTTAAAGCAGCAAAAAAACATTGATATTAAAGTGCCTCCCCTAATCTCCTTTATCGGAAAGCCAGGAACGGGTAAAACAATGCTTGCCAAAGCCCTTGCCAATGAATCAGGGTTCAAACTGATTTCTCTCAGCGCTTCAGAACTGCGTAAAATGTATCTAGGCCAAGGCGCTGCTAGTGTTCGAGAAATATATCGCAAAGCCAATGACCATAAGCCTTGTATTGTTTTTTTAGATGAAATTGACGCTATTGCTCGAACCCGAAAAGGAGAAGTTTCTTCCGGAGCTCAAGAAGTTGAAAGTACCTTGAATCAAATTCTTGTAGAACTGGACGGTTTTGTGGGTCGTGAGGGTGTGACAACCATTGTTGCTACCAATCGCCCGGAAGTTTTGGATGAAGCATTTCAAAGCCGTCAATACAAACAAATTCACTTTAAAATGCCTAAACAAGCAGATCGAGAAGCCATTTTAAAACTCCATGCACAGCGTTCAGGATTTCCCTTTGATGGCAATATTGATTTTGACAAATTAGCCGGTCTGACAAAAGGGTTTTCCGGCCGGAAGTTGGAAATGCTTATCCGACGGGCCACCAACCACGGTTTGGCTTCCTTAGGTTCAATCCTAGATCACTACGGTCAGCAAGACTCTCCTGATATGGAGGCCTTGGCAAAAGAAGTGCCCACAGTGACACAAGCGGATCTGATGCGGGAACTTCTGGCAGTACGAAAAAGGAAGACTGATAAACCCCGAAGTAACATGGGATTTCATACCCTGCATCGATCTCCTAAAGCGGAATAAGACAAAACCCAAAAAGGGTCAGCCTTTTCAGACGACCCTTTTACATTATTTGTCAGCGAGTTAAAACGAGATTTTAAGACGCTCTGACTTCTTTTAAAAAAGCTTCATTTCCGCGGTTTTTCTTCAGGAGATACCAAGCGGTTCCAAAATCTCGCAAAGAGTCTTGGTACAGCTTAGAGTCTCTTCCCTGACGTGCTGCAAAATAAGTGAGATGGAGTTCTGCAGCCATTACCTGAGTGGTTAACTCATCAATATGCGTTTTATGATTTTCAAATTCATCAATATGGCTAAACACTGAATTTCTCTCTCTCAAGTCAAAATAAACTTATATCTATATAAAAACAAAATATATAAGGAATAATGCTAATTTAGGGCAAACTTGTTACATTACTTTAATAAGAATTTCTTGTTTATATTTAATATATATTTTTTGATATAAAAAATACTTTCAATATTAAGAAAAATCAAGGGCCTGGGTTTCAAGCACAACCCATTGATCTGCTGAAAAATGGTATTTTATTGCCGCCATTTGGGGCTCAGGATTAGATAAAATGCCAAACAGTGTGGGACCACTGCCACTAAGCAAAGCCCCTGGAAGCCCTAATCCTAAAAGTGTCTCTTTGGTCTTAGCTAAATCGGGATGAGCCTCAAAAAGAGCTGACTCAAAGTCGTTCAATAGCAATGCTCCAAGTGTTTCAGGATAAGGGGTTTGTAATTTTAAGTAGGCTTCAAAAGGAGAAATATCATGGGTTTGGTAATATCCTTTTTGTTGGACCAATTGATAGGCATAAGGCGTTGAAATCCCATACCCTTTGGGTTTTAAAAGAACAACTTTTTGAGAAGGGAGTGATGGCAAGGGTGTAACTATCTCACCTCTGCCTGTGGCAAGGCAGGTTCCTCCGGTAAGAAAGAACGGAACATCGGATCCCAGGTGTGCTGCTAGAGCATGAAGCTCATGGGAAGAAAGAGCCTCTTGATGAAGCGTGTTTAAGGTTTTGAGCATCGCTGCTGCATCAGAACTCCCTCCGCCTAAGCCTGCCTGAATGGGAATCTCTTTCTGAAGGTTTACTTGGAGGGCGAGAGGGGGAAGCTTTGTGGATTGGTAAAAGTGATGATAGGCCTTTACAATGAGATTATCGGTATTGGCCAAGGTCGGGTCGCTACAGGTGAAATCAATCCCCAATCCCTCTCCCGTATGAGTCACTTCTAGCGTATCAGCCAATGAAAGGGTCTGCATAATAAAACGCACTTCATGAAACCCATCAGGGCGTTTCCCCAAGAGGTTCAGGAAAAGATTGATTTTGGCAAAAGCCTTACTGGTTTGCGAGAAGGGCATTGGCTAAAGCTCCGAATTTTTCCATGGAAACGGATTGAGGGCGGTAATTCTCTGGGATGTTCAGCTGTTCCAGAAGCAATTTGAGTTGCGTATCTGTTCCAAATCCAGCTATTTTCAGGTTATTCAACAAGGTTTTTCGCCGATGGAGAAAGCTTTGCTTAATCAGGCGACTAAAAAAGGCTAAATCTTGAACAGTAATGGCAGGTATTTCTCTTGGGATAAGCTGAATCACCATGGAATCCACCTGTGGGCTGGGATAATATGCATTTTTAGGAATGGTGATAAGCGGGGTGACCTGAAACCAAAACTGAGCTTGCAAAGTCAGTTGGCTATAGCTGCTATCACCAGGTTTTGCGGTAAGTCGTTCTCCCACTTCTTTTTGAACCATTAAAACAGCTTTTTCAAGATGTTTTCGTAAAGGATAGTCTGGATTAGAGAGTTCTCCCGTAATTTGAAACAGGATGGGGCCGGTTAAATGGTAAGGGATATTTCCCACGATAATGCCTCGTGGCGCAACCAGGCTGTCTAAATCTTGGGTGGTGACATCTTGGTGGATAATTTGCAGCTGAGGGTATTGTTGCTGGAGAAGTTGTAACTGCCGAATCATTTTAGAATCAATTTCAATGGCGGTTACCCGATAGTCAGCACGTAAAAGCTTCTCTGTTAAGAATCCAGCCCCGGCTCCAATTTCAACGATAGGAAGCGCCGTTGGCTTTTGGGAAACAGCGTCAACAATTTTCTGTAAATAGCTATCATCCACCAGAAAATTTTGAGAAAGCCCCTTTTTAAGTCGGAGGGCTTTGGCTTTTTTGACAAGTGCCTTATTGACAGACACGTTCCAACGCAAGGAGTGCAGCACCCACAATACCGGCTTGGTTTCCCAGTTTTGCAGGAACCAGTTGAATGTCTTTGTACATGGCCCGTTCTTGGGTCAGAGTCCTTAATTTGGGGAAGTCCACAAATTTGGCCATTCCACCGCCTACCACGGTGATACTGGGATCCAAAACATTTAATAAGCTTCCTAAACCGGTAGCAATGTGGAAATGCCACTGGTTCATGACCTCTTGGGCAATAAAATCACCTGATTCCCAGGCTGCAATCACTTCTCGTGTGGTAACCTGTGAAATGGGAATCGTTCCTTGTAAGATAGAAGAGCTTTCTGCATTGGGAGCTGCTTGAAGTTCTCTTCTAGCGGTTTCAGCCAAGCCACTACCCGAAGCGTAGGTTTCCCAGCAATCCCATTTGCCGCAGGTACAAAGTCTTTCACGGTGTATGGAGATGGCAATGTGGCCACCTTCAGCAGCCGAGAAATGAGCACCTCGAACCAATGCGTTATGGATTAAAAAACCGGTCCCAACACCTGTGCCTAAAGTAATGGCAAGCATGTTGGCATGACCTTCTGCTGCACCCACCCGAGCTTCTCCATAAGCAGCGGCATTGGCATCGTTTTCAATAAAAACGGGAATTCCAAGATGGTCTTCTAGGGTTTGTTTTAAGGATCCAATTTCTCTCAGTGCTGGAAGATTCCCAGTTGCGCCAAAAATCTCACCGGTATTACTGTTAATGGTGCCAGCAGACGCAATGCCAAGGCATAAAGGTGTATCGGATGAAGATTTTTGAATGGGATCGACAAGGGCTTCGATGGCAGAAATAAATGCTTTCCCTTTTTCAGGGGTATTCACTTTTTGAAATGCGGTTAGCCCTTCTTGAAAGCTTACTTTGGCCGCACTGATTTTGGTGCCACCAATGTCAAGACCAATGGCAACGGCGGTTTCAGGTAAATTCCCATAAGGGGATATTGTAATGGAAGGCGATGCTTGTACCATAGTGCTTTTACTCTAGGGCAAAAATAGGGGAAAGACAATGAATCAAGATGGATTCAGGGAGCATTCCTGAGGAAATAGACTTTTTTCACAAAAATAAAGAAGGGATTTTATCCCTTCTTTATTCAAAGAATCTGTTTGCCTTGGGTTTAAGCTTCCAGGTAATCTCGGATTTCCGTGCCAATTTTGGTGGAATCCACGCGAATACTGGGGCCCATGGTGCTGGTGATAAAAAGGGTTTTCAAATAAGTCCCTTTTGCGGCAGAAGGCCTTGCCCGAAGGATGGCATCCACCAATGTGGAGAAGTTCTTTAGGATTTGAGCTTCGCTAAACTCAGACCGGCCAATGGGAACATGGACAATCCCTTGTTTATCTGCCCGGAATTCAACCTTCCCAGCTTTGATTTCTTTAATGGCGTTGGCCAAATCAAAGGTAACGGTGCCGGTTTTTGGGTTAGGCATTAAGCCACGGGGGCCCAGGAGCTTCCCGAGTTTCCCCAGCATCCCCATGGCGTCAGGGGTTGCAACCAACACATCAAAGTCTAACCAGTTTTCTTTTTCAATCTTTTCAACAATATCTTCAGCGCCAACGTAGTCAGCTCCAGCAGCTTTGGCTTCTTGTAATTTTTCGCCTTTTGCCACAACTGCAATCCGAACCGTTTTTCCCGTACCTTCTGGTAAAACCACCGTACTTCTCACTTGTTGATCGGCATGCTTTACATCGATCCCAAGTTTGAGGTGGCATTCAATGGTTTCGTTGAATTTGGCTGTCTCTGTCATAACTTTCTTCAAGGCAGAAACCGCCTCTTTAACACTGGCCGGTTGAGACAAGTCTTTTAAAAGTTCTTGGCACTTTTTCTGACGTCTCGTGAGTTTCTTTGACATATTCGACTCCTTTCGTGGTTCAAGCGAGCTCTTTTGCTCTCCCACAATGTATTAAAAAACGAGCTTAAATATTAACCTTCGACTGCAACACCCATGCTACGAGCGGCACCACGAACCATTGCAGCAGCAGATTCAATGGTATGTGCATTTAAATCTGCCATTTTGGCTTTTGCAATTTCTTCCACCTGGGCTTCTGTAATGGTTCCAGCTTGTTCAATACTGGGTTTTGAAGCGCCTTTTGGAATTCCTGCTGCTTTACAAATTAAGAAAGAGACAGGTGGGGTTTTCAATACAAATGAGAAGGAGCGATCTTCAAATACACTGATTTCAACAGGAATAATCTGATCTCCTTTATCGGCGGTTGCCGCATTGTATTGCTTACAGAACTCCATAATGTTAACCCCGTGTTGTCCAA
This sequence comes from Vampirovibrionales bacterium, assembly GCA_025449835.1. GTDB lineage: Bacteria > Cyanobacteriota > Vampirovibrionia > Vampirovibrionales > JAGQHJ01 > JANWIO01. The sequence goes on along the minus strand of JANWIO010000012.1, from coordinate 22,611 downwards.
GTGCAGGACCCACTGGGGGGGCAGGATTTGCCTTACCTGCCTTAAGTTGTAGTTTAATTTTTCCGATGATTTTCTTTGCCACTGGATTGAGCCTCCGACTGGTTTACCTGTTTAAGACTTTACAACTTGGTTAAAGGCCAGCTCAACAGGTGTTTCTCGTCCAAAAATCGAAACAGTTGCTTTGAGCTTTTCTTTTTCCGGGCTGACTTCCGTAACGGTACCTTCAAAGTCAGCAAAAGGACCACTAATAATTTTGACATTCTCGCCCACTTTAAGATCAATGTGAATTTTAGCAGGAGCAGGGGCACTTTTTAAGAGGATTCGTCGAATTTCAGAATCTTTTGCGGGGATGGGTTTTTTCTCAGCACCCACAAACTTGGTGACGCCGGGTGTATGCCGAACCACGTACCACGAATCATCATCCATCACCATTTCAACTAAAACGTAGCCAGGGAAAAGACGCTCTTCTCGCTCAACGCGTTTCCCTTCTTTTACTTTGGTTACTGTTTTTTGGGGCACTTCAACCCGGAAAATCTTATCTTGCATATTCATCGATTCAATCCGGCGTTCTAAGTTTACTTTTACTTTGTTTTCATGCCCTGAGTAGGTGTGAATAATATACCAACGTTTTACTTTGGGTCTTTGGGTTACAGCAGCCTGGCGAGCTACGCGGCTAGGCGCAGTTCCGTAGTCCACTTCTTGACCTTCGAACTGGAATGATTCGTTTACGTCTGACGTGTCTTCTCTTTCAGCCATCATCACTGTTCTATTAATTCCTTCTGTTTCTGTTTCCTAGGTTATCCATCGAATCAAAACTTGTAGCAGGATGTCTGCTAGAAATATAAAAAAGCCAAAAACTGCAACTACTACGATTACAATACCAGTTTCTGCCATAATTTGTTCCCGGCTGGGCCAAGTGACTTTGTTCCACTCCTGTTTTACACCCTTAAGGTATTCAACCACATTAAAAGGCTCCGTTTTTTCAGGAGTTCCTTTAGGGGTAACAGGCTTTTTGCCTTCTTTTGACGCTTCTGAGTTTTGTTTCACAAACGTGAGGGTCATCTTGTTATTTTTATTCCAAATTACATCAGCTATTGTATCGAGAAAGCAAGTAAAAAACAAAATCGCGCCCTGGAGGATTTGAACCCCCGACATTCGGTTTTGGAGACCGACGTTCTGCCACTGAACTAAGGACGCCCATTCAATTCAAATCAAGACCCGTTGTTATTTGGTCTCTCTGTGGAGAATGTGGCAGTTGCACCGTGGACAATACTTTCTGAGTTCAAGTCGTCCGGTGGTATTTTTCTTGTTTTTGGTTGTGGTATAAGTCCGTTCTTGGCATTCTGTGCATGCCAAAGTAATAATTTTGTCCTTCTTTTTGGCACCCATTTTTGTGACACACCTTTCCGTCAAATTTGACTTTGAACTGATATGTTAGCGTCAATACATGGGTGTGTCAACTCTCAAGCAAGTTTTTACTTTTGGTAAAAAGCGGCTCTGTCAGCGTTTTTCTCAAACACACATGTTTCTATTTTAGGGTGTTGCATTTACAATGCTGGGGAAGTGTTGATAAAATTGTTTTTATAATAAATCCTGTTTTGGGAGGGGTTTGGGTGATTCAAGCAATTTCGAAGCACCAAATGATTCATCGTCTTGGTCAATACAATCAATCGCTTCAATTGCTTTTTGCTGGAAATGGCCAGGAACGAAAAAAACTTCAGGATGTTGTGGGGAATTGTGCCTATTGTGGCGTATCCCTTCCCCCAAAAAACAAAGTTGTTGATGATAAGGGGTTTCTCTTAAGGTATCCTCTGGCAACGTTTGATCACCTTCGTCCGGATACAGCAGAGGGGTCTTCTCGTGCCACCAATGGGGTACTTTCATGTGGTGATTGCAATAGCGCTCGTGGGAATGTCCCCCTTTTGGAATTTTTAAAGGGGCATGAGGGCATGTACACCTATAAGAAAAACGGAACATCAGCCGAGCCCAAAAAAGTTATTCGGCGACGTAAAAAATCATTGTTAATGACTCGGAAACAGTCTTTTTCCAACTACCTACGTTTTTTTGTTGAAAATCGGATTCAAGTGAAAACAAGGGCCACGCAAGGTGAAGTGGCTAGCCAGTGTAACTGGTTTGTTGAGGCTTTGGACAATATCCTCTATCCTATTTGGGGGCAAGGGCAATCTTCCAAAGATCCCGCTGTTCTCAAAAAACAGTATGTTTCTCGGGTTAAAACTTTTTTAAACATTCTTTCCGATACAGCGCCCTCTTTTTGGCTGGGAAAACGCTTTGAAGAAATTGTCACATCTGATTTTAAAGCGGTGCCTGAAAAACGAGATGCTCTACTGACGGCCATCTTCAAAATTCGTAAGGGCAAAAGCTTCCAAAACGGTGATCATGTTGTGGAGTTGCCGACGGGGCAAAATCCTTTTTCAAAGCCACTTCCGCCAACAGGTACGGATAAATAGTACCTGCTTAAAGGTTTGAGACGTTGTTGATGAAAGATTAAACTTTTTGGCATGCTTTGGGATCGGCGATGGGCACGGTGTAAAGAATTGATACAGGTTCAACAATTTTACTACTCAACATATTGTTTATTCCGAGAGTTCTATAGTAAACTTGGCCTAGAGTAACCTTTTGGAATTTCGATTGTGCCTGTCACTGCAATTTATCCTGGAAGTTTTGACCCCATTACCAAAGGGCATGTGGATGTGATTACCCGAGCCAGTCGGCTGTTTGATCACATTATTATGGCTGTGGCAGCCAATCCGCAGAAAGATACGCTGTTTGAGCCCTTAAAGCGGGTTCAGCTGATACGAGAATCTCTTGGACCTTTAACCAATGTAACGGTAGAATCATTTGAGGGCCTAACGGCTGAATTTGCAAAACAACATGGGGCCACTGTGATTATCCGAGGACTTCGTGCCATCTCTGATTTTGAGTTTGAGTTTCAGATGTCTCAGATGAACAAGACACTTTATCCTGAGCTTGAAACGATTTTTGTGATGGCCAATCTGGAATATACGTTTTTATCCTCAAGCATGGTTAAGGAAGTGGCCGTGCTGGGTGGAGATGTGTCACCATTGGTACCAAAAACTGTACAAACTGCGTTAAAACAGATTAAGAAACAGTAATAGAAAGGGGAGATGCCTTATTAATACCTTGTATAAACTGCTGGATCGTTTGGAAAGTGTCATCATGGATGGTGTCCCAATTCCGTTCTTACCCTACTCCATGGTGAATCAGGAAAAACTGATTGTTTTGCTGGACAAAATTCAAACGGCGATTCCAGAGGAAGTCCAAAAAGCGGATCAGATTCTAGGCCAGAAAGAAGAAATTCAATTAGAGGCGCAACGCCGTGCCCAATTGATGCTTCAGGAGGCCAAACAACAAGCTGAGATTATGTTAAGTGAGTCAGAGTTGTTGAAGGCAGTTCAGTTAGAAGCTGATCGGGTTCGGCAACAAGTCATGTCTGAACTTCAGGCTTTGCGCCAACAAACCATGGAAGAGTTGGAAGAATTGCGTCGCAAAACCTATGAAGAGAGTAAGCATGTTCGGGAAAGTGCCGATGAATATGCTGAAACGGTGTTAAAAACCTTGAGCCGTAATCTCGAAGAATTTCAAACAGTTTCCCGAAACGCTCAAAAACAGCTCAAAAAAGTACGTGTTGAAGCCATGCAGGCGCAGTATCCCAATGCAGCTATTAGTTCTGGAGGATTCCCCCCCTCTAAGGCTAGAGAGTCTTCTCGAAATAATCGCATTGAGCGAGTATCACAGCAGCATCAAGAAATAGAGGTTTAAGCGCTTCTTTTTCTGGTGTAAGCCTCAAAGGATAGAGGCTTCAAGGAGTTCTAACAGGGATGGATCAAAAATCCGTCCCTGTTGGTTTTTCAGAATATCCAGCGCATCTTTCGGGCGGTAGGCTGAGGGACGAAAAGGTCTTGCTTGGGTCAGTGCAACGTATGTATCGGCAATGGCTAACATTCTTGCACCAATGGGAATCTCATGACGGCGCCTACCGTAGGGGTAGCCGCTCCCATTTAAACATTCATGATGGGCGCCCACCCATTGCCCAATGGTTTGAAAGCCTGGAATGCCGGAAATGATTTCTTCCAGAATGGTGGTGTGGGACACAATAGATTCTCGGTTTTGGGGGGTCAACGCTCGATGTTGATTTAAAACCTGAAGTGGAATAGCCAGTTTCCCCACATCATGAAGTAACCCCGCCAATGCCAGTTGTCCTAACTCATGGAGGGGTAGGTTGAGCCTTTTACCCATTTTAACCATTAATTGGGCAGTTAATGTCCCTTCATGCTGGGTATACTTCCCTTGCCTGGCGTCGGTTTGATTTGAAATCCACTGGCAGAGATGTAAAATTTCAGAGCCGTTGAGCAAGATTGGCTGGGCTGATTGCGGGTAGAGTGATTGAAAATGGGTTGTAATTCGTCGAGCGTCTAATAATTTAAAACTTTCAGGTGTACTAAACTGCTCCTGAAATGTTTCCACAATGTCTGAATAAAATTGACAGGCAGGAAGTTGGGACAGAAAATGCTGCGCTTTTTCGTACCGTTGGAGTGAATTGGGAATGTGATAAAGGGTATCGATAACAGAATGGGAAAATGTGACAATATTCATCCCTAAAGTGGGTGGTTTTAAAGGAGGATCTTTGGGTAAAAGGCCCGTTTTATTGATAAAACAGTGATGTAGTTTTATCCAGTCGATGATCTCCCTGTCTAAATGGAGTAAAGAGAGGATTTCAGTTGGAAAATACAGATGAGGTTCAAGCCATTGGGATTTTTCATAATGCCCTTGAAAAATAGCGGTGTTATGATGCGGTAGCAAAGCCTCTTGTTCGGGTGAAAGGCTGCTTAATAAGGGTAAAATACCAATATCATGCAGTAATCCGCTTTGCATGGCCAGTTTTTGGTCATGCTCTGATTTGAGCAATGTTTGTGCCAGTGCACCACTCAAGGTGGCCACAGCAAGCCCATGGGTTAAGGGTTGTTGTTCGGCAAGACTGATCACCTTGCTTAAAGCAATGGTCATATCCAATGTCGTTGGCCATGAACCAGCGTTTTGGATAGGCTCTTCTTGCAATAAGTAAGCTTCTCCAACGTCTTGGAATCCCATACGATTTTCCTTCGATATTTCTACCACCATTCTATTACAGGGATTGTTGAAAGACGAAGAAAAACCTGTAATGGCTTTTGCCATTAGCAATTCGGTTTTCAATGGACATTATTTGCTTGTATTACCCGAAAAACCGAGTTTAACCATTTCTCTCAATGCTGCTGTTTTTACTTTAAGCTTTATGCCGTGGCTCTTTTATTAGAAACAGCTTGTTGAATAAATTGAGAGGCCTGGTTTAATGCAGCCATCATGCTGAGTGCATCTTCGAGCATATCGCTATTATTTTGACAAGTTGCTTGATATCCAGATTCGCTTAAATCTCTTAAGTATCGTTGCGTGACATAATGCTCTAAACTATGTTGTTGTGACAATGTTGCCTCCTCCAAAAACCAAGATCATATTTTATTCTTACATATATAAAAAAACGAACTTTTTATTAAAATTGCCTTATAAAGCGTGTTTATTAAGAAATATAAATATTGAAGATACATTTATGTGGATTTGATTGAATATTTTGTATTTATATGTAAAATAAAAATACTCTTTTTATACACAGGGAGGAGGGAAAGAGGTTTCTCTCTTTAGGGTGGATTCTTTTAAAGTGCTTTTCTGTAATTAGCGTGTCCGCTATTAGGGACACAGGCGTATAACAGGCAAACTAAATGCCTATTGCCCTGACAATACTAGGCTCGACACGGTCCATTCAGAAGCATTTTAAGAAAAAGCTCTTCAGTAATTACCTCTTTCCCATTTTTCCAACGGCTTTATCCAAATGAACAGTCAACCCCTTCGAATTGTCCTGAAATGGGGCGGGAAGCGAAGATGGAGACGCGTGGCTGGATGGGGTAAAATAGGAAAAACATTTCTCGCCACAAGGTTTTGACCAAAATGCCTAAACACCGCTCCATCCGAATTCAAGGTGCTCGAACCCATAATCTGAAAAACATCAGTTGTGAGATCCCACATGGGGTACTCACTGTGATTACCGGCCCTTCAGGGTCTGGGAAATCTTCTTTGGCTTTTGATACCTTGTATGCTGAAGGCCAACGTCGGTTTATGGAATCCATGTCAACATACGCCCGGCAGTTTTTAGAGCGCATTGAAAAGCCTGATGTGGATCAAATTCAACATATCTTGCCTACGATTGCCTTAGAGCAAAAAAATCATATTAAAAATGCCCGGTCTACGGTGGGGACAGCTACCGAAATTTATGATTTTTTACGGGTGCTTTTTGCCACGGTGGGAACCACGTATTGTGATACCTGTGATGGTGTGGTTTCAAAAGCAACGCCTCATACCATTGAAGCAGACTTAAAAAATCAACCGGAAGGGACAAAAATCATCTTGACGGCACAGGTCAGCTTAAAAGCATACCCTGTGGAGACTCTTATTCAGCAAGGCTACTTTCGAGCGTACTGGCAAGAATCGCTGATTGATTTAAATGAAGGGCTTCCAAAGGCATTTCATCAGGCTGAGTTGGATATTGTGATTGATCGGCTGGTATTAAAGGGAGATAAAACCCCTTCTCGTTTCAGTGAATCTATTCGCAAAGCCTTAGAGGTTAACCCGCACCAGATAAAGGCTTATTTTGTGGGAGAAAATAGTGAAGCGCTTCTCTTTGATACCCAATTTTCATGCCAAAGCTGTCACAAAATTTTTGAAGCGCCTTTTCCCAACTTGTTTTCATTTAACAGTCCCCTGGGGGCATGTAAAGCGTGTGAAGGGTTTGGCAAAATCATCGGTCTTGATCTCAATAAAGTGATTCCCAATCGCCAGTTGTCTCTAGAAGAAGGGGCGATTCACCCTTTTAATATGCCGTCAGCGCAAGAAATGTACGATGATCTAATGCGAGAGGGGAAAAAACGCCGAATTCGTCTGACGGTTCCCTTTGAAGAGTTGACGGCGGATGAAAAAGCGTTTGTGTTTGATGGAGCGGGGCGGTACGAAGGGATTTACCAGTTTTTTGAATGGTTAGAATCTAAAAAATACAAAGTTCATGTGCGGGTAATGCTGGCCAAGTATCGGGGATATTATCCATGCCCGGAGTGTTATGGGTCTCGGCTACGGAAAGAGGCTTTAAACGTTAAATTAAATAAGAAATCTATTGATGATTTATGTCAGCTGCCCATTACGGCATTGTTTTTCTTTTTTAAAAACTTGCCTTTAGCCCCTTATCAGCAAGAAATTGCCCATCGGTTGCTTCGAGAAATTCAAGGACGGCTTGAATATTTGGTTGAAATTGGTTTGGGATATTTAACTTTAGCTCGGCAATCTAGAACCTTGTCTGGGGGAGAAGCACAGCGTATTAATCTTTCTTCGGCTTTGGGCACAGCGCTTACGGATACGCTATATGTTCTGGATGAACCCACGGTGGGGCTCCATGCTCGGGATACCCAACGATTGTTATCTGTTTTAAAGGTACTTCGGGATTACGGAAATACCGTGGTGGTGGTTGAACATGACCCGGAAATGATTTTAGGTGCCGATAGAATTCTGGATTTAGGCCCCACAGGAGGACAGGAGGGAGGGCATGTTGTTTATGAAGGAAGCCCTTCAGGGCTTTTAAAGACTAGTACGTCTCAAACCGCTTATTATCTAAATCATCCTCCTCAAATTGAATTGAGGCCATCTCCTTCAGAGAAAAAAACGGCTTGGATGGAGATTGTGGGGGCCTATGGAAACAATTTAAAACATATTGATGTGAAACTGCCTAAAAACCAGTTGGTTTGTATTTCTGGGGTTTCAGGGTCCGGTAAATCGACGCTGATTAAACAGACCCTTTATGCCAATTATCAGCAGTCAAAAGGGCACGAGTTAAATATGGAAGCTGCTCCCTACATTGGCCTCAATGGCTTTGAAGAATTTAAAGAGATTGTTCTGGTGGATCAATCTCCTCCTGGGCGATCCGTTCGTTCGAATCCCGTCACCTACGTCAAGGCCTATGATGAGATTCGGAAATTGTTTGCTGGCACCCGACAAGCCCAGGCCCTGGGGATCACAGCCAGCCATTTTTCCTTTAATTCCAAAGGAGGACGATGCGAGACATGTGAAGGTCTTGGTTTTGTGACCATTGATATGCAGTTTATGGCGGATGTTACGGTAGTGTGTCAGGATTGCCAAGGGAAACGATTTTCACCGGCTGTTTTAGCCATTGAGTTTGATGGAAAAAATATTAATAATGTTTTAGATATGACCGTTAATGAAGCTTTATCCTTTTTTCAACGGCATAACCGAGTGGTTAAAAAGCTTTTGCCCCTGGCTGAAATTGGGCTCGGTTACCTACACCTTGGGCAATCTACGGCCAGCCTATCCGGTGGAGAAGCCCAACGTTTAAAGCTTGCATCATACTTGTTTACCAGTGATGCTCAGAGTCAATCTTCATTGTTTCTATTTGATGAACCGACGACAGGGCTCCATTTAACCGATATTCAAACCTTAATCACGGCACTCCGAAAGTTATTGGCAGCAGGACATTCGATTATTGTGGTGGAGCACAATATTGAATTTCTGGCGCAAGCGGATTATTTGATTGATTTGGGGCCAGAAGGGGGCGAAAAAGGTGGCCAAGTTGTGGCTGAAGGGTCACCTGCTCAGGTTATGGAAAATCCCCTGTCGGTCACGGGTCAATTTATTAAACAACGGGTTTCAGCGTCTCAAGAGATGTTTTCGCTTAAAACGGCTGCCGGTTGAGGGCGACGTTGAGATATTGGGTTTTTGGGTAAAACCGTCTAAAATAGCTCCCATGAATATTGTGTTTTGTAGTGCTGAAGTTGCCCCGTTTGCAAAAGTGGGTGGGCTTGGGGATGTTGTAGGAAGCTTACCTAAAGCGCTTACACAGTGTGGAGAAGATGTTATTGTTTGTGTGCCCCAATATGGCTGTATCCCCAAAGAAGAATTTCATTTGATAGATACAGAATTTGCCTTTGCAGTTGAGCATCAGGGTAAATCCTATCCGATTCGAATTTTAGAGCATCCTTTACCAGGAAGTACGGTTAAAGTCTATTTTTTTGCCAATCAAGATCTTTATGGCTCTTTGGCGGAAATTTATCCGCAATTGATTCCAGAGCGTGAAGCCTTGCGCTATGAAGTTTTGGGAAAAGCGATTTTGGCCTTTTTAAAGCAGCTCAATTGGCATCCCGATATTTTACATATTCAAGATTGGCATACAGCCAATATTACTGTCTTTCTCAAAACGGTGTATTCCGAAGATCCCTTTTATCAAAATACTGGCACGGTTTTAACCATACACAATATGGCGTACCAAGGCATTATAGATGGGATTAACTGGTTAAAAGAAGGGTTAATACACAGTGATGCGTTGGTTGCTGTTTCTCCAACTTATGCCCGGGAAATTCAAACCCCTATTAGTGGGGCTGGCTTAGAGGACGTTGTTCGGCAAGAACGGCATAAGTTATATGGTATTTTAAATGGCATTGATATGACGCTGTTTAATCCAGAGACAGACCCGTTTATTGCCCAGCGCTATGATGTAGAAACCGCAGCCCAGGGAAAAGCTGCTTGTAAAGTGTCCCTTCAGATGGAAGTTGGCTTGGAAGTTTCGCCAGAGATTCCCCTTTTGGGAATGGTGACTCGCTTGGTTGAACAAAAGGGCCTCGATTTATTAATCTCAGCGATTCCTCAAATAGAGAACCTCCCTTTTCAGCTTGTGATTTTGGGAACAGGGCAAGAAATCTATGAATCCCGGTTGAAGCAGTTTAATCAAACCACTCGTAATATTCGGAGCATTGTTGGGTTTAATTTAGCCTTGGGGCAGCATATTTATGCAGGGTCTGATCTCTTTTTAATGCCTAGCTTGTTTGAACCTTGCGGCTTAGGGCAAATGATCGCTTTGCGTTATGGCGCTGTACCCTTGGTGAGAAAAACCGGTGGATTGGCGGATACGGTTTTCGATATTGATGAAATGCCAGCGGAGGGAAATGGCTTTGTTTTTGAAAATCCAACCCCCGAAGCATTGAGGGCAACTATGGAGCGGGCCATGTTGCAGTGGTCTCGACACGAAGTAGGCTGGTGGGCCATGGTGAGACGTGGTATGTCTCACGATTTTAGCTGGATACATAGCGCCCAAGCCTACCAAAAGGTATACCAAGTGGTTTATCAAAAAGCATTGCAAAGGATTTCATAAATGGCCAATTTGATTTCGTTTTTAAGAGCATTGCTTGCCATTGTGGTGGTGAGTTTGTTGTTTTTCTACTCTCGATCTGTTTATCTCGTCGCTTTTGGGCTCACCATTGTGGTGATTTGGATGGATGGTCTGGATGGATACGTGGCTCGCAAGTTAAATGAATCCTCAAAAATGGGCGCTGTCATTGATATTTTATGTGATCGGGTGGTTGAGGTAACCTATTGGATTGCTTTTTTAGCTTTGGCTTGGATTCCATTGTGGATTCCCTTGGTGGTGGTCATTCGGGGGATTTTGGTGGATGGATTCCGGGCGATAGCCTTGGAACAAGGCTATACGGCATTTGGTTCAACCACCATGATGAAGTCGAAACTGGGGGTATTCTTAGTGAGTTCTCGGGCCAGCCGTTGGTTGTATGCGGCATTTAAGGCTGTTGCCTTTGCTCTCCTGATTTTGGCATATACGCCAGGTCTTTCTCCTCAATTTATCAGTGTAATTTATCCCCTGGCTTATGCCAGTGTTTACATTACCGTTTTCTTCTGTGTGGTTCGAGGGTTACCGGTGCTCATTGAAGCAAAACGGTTTTTTAACCTTGAAAAATCCCCTTAGGTCCAATCTACTTTATAGGCCAACACTTGAAAGAGACGTTTGAACTGGGCTTGCCCCAGGGGAATCGCTTCATATTGTGGATTTAATGGGACCAGGTGGGCCCCAGTTTTATCAAGTTGGATGAGTTTAAAGGTCATTTGCTCATCTTCAGTTTCAATCACATATTTTTCGCCGTTTTTAAGGGTATCCACTTCTCGTACCAGTAAAATGGCCCCATTGGGAATCGGGGGCCACATGGAGTCACCGCTGACTTTGATGCAAAATACATCCAATGGGAGCGGTTTCAGGTCATACCAATCAACATAAATGGGATCTTTATGCTCAATTTTAGGTTGGAGGCTTCCAGCACTAACAGTCATTTTTAAGGGGAACCGGTACAAGCCATCTAAAGGGGGTACGCCATTGGGTTGTCCGGATGGTTTATCAGAAAATGTGATTTTATAGGCTTCTTCAAGGGCCTGGGTATCATAATTACCATTGATTTTCCAAGCCTGGAGGGTTTCGTAGGAGATATTAAATTCTGGAACGGCTGCAATCTTTTTCATAAGGGCGTCTGACATGGGCCGTCTTCCCGCTTCGATGTTGCTGATAAAGGAAGTATTCACCCCCACATGTTTTGCAATTCGATAGGCGCTAATACCTTGGGATTGACGCCAATGTTTGAATTGTTTTCCAAAGGATTGATGACCGAAATTGCTCATGCGTAAAGATGTAAAATGCCTTGTTCCTGGAGTAATGCCATCTCTACCCTAACGGGATGTTAGCAGATTGATCAATGGTTTTCATTTTGGTAATATAAAGGCAAAAGAAAATGCGACATTTGTAAAGAGGGTTTAGGCTATGGCAGGGCAACAGGATCCAATAGAGCAAATTATTGAAAAGCTAGAGTCGTTAGAAGAGTCCATCGAGTCTCAAGCCAACCTATGGCAAATTGCAATTTTAGAGATTCTCCGGGAAATTAAAGCGTTTCGCAAATAAGCTGAGGCTAAAGACGCCTTGTGTTGATATCACTGAAAGGTTTAAGACGTTGTTTTGCTCGGTTGCTTGAGTACTTTGAGTAAGTCGGTATAGGGCGCTAGTGAAACTTGTGTTTGATGATTATAGGTAAACAATAAGCCTTTTGTGTGGTTTTCCACTTCCAGTTCGCCCACATAGGCTTTAAACATTTCAGGCTTGCCCTCTACCATGGTTTCAACTTCATAGGGCTTATAAAGCAAACGGAATGTGTTCTGATGGATTTCACCCGATGGCTGTAAGGACACATGGGTAATCAGGATGTTTTGCTTGTTGTGCGGAGATTGATGTTTAAAGAGCTTAAAAAGTAGCGAAAATTCCATGACCGAAAGGTTTTTTTGATACATCTTCTGATATGCAGTCTCTTGATCAGCTCCGCCGCCCATGAGTAGAATAAGACGCTGATGGGTGGGTTGATGTTGAAGCATCACAAAGTGATTACCCAGCATATTGATATCTCGGAGGTAGTGATAGCGATCACTTTGTTTAATTTCACTTAAGTAAGGGCTTTCAACTTGTTTTTTTTGATTATGAAGTGTTGCTGGTGAGTGCTTCAAAAATATTAAAGCGCCTCCCACACCCAATACCAGGAGGTCGAGAATAATCCACAAAAAGATTGAAGGGCGAGCTTGTTTAAAAAGACCCATGATTTGTCCTGATTCAAAAATATACTGCTATTGGAACCGATGATGAAATAAAATTCAAAGGGGTGCGGCGTTTAATTTCAAGAGATTCTATCATAGCTTAAAATAAGGATGGATTTTAGAGAGGCTCCTTTGGAAAAAATCCTGACCTCTTTCGATTTCAAATTGTAAATTTTTGTAAATTTTAGTTTTTGAATTGGCTTCTGACCCCCCGGCAAATTTACCAGAGGACCCCTTTAAGTTCGAGTAAAATGCCGCTATACTATAAATATAGTTGGTATACTTTATATAGTAAAAGACTTCCTAAGGAAAGCACTTAGCCATGTATATGGATGACTCAATCCACATTGAAAAAACAGACCAATGCTACACATGCGAACATTTCTTAAAGGGTGTCATGTGTCCATTATTGGAAGCATTGGCTTTAGGGGTTGTTGAGCTCTCAGAAGATGTGACAGTCCAAAATTGTGGCTTCTACCGCCAATTTGCCCGCCACCTTCGTGTGATTGAAGGGGCTCCCTCGAAAGAAGAAATGGGGAGTGCTGTGGATGAAGGTGGCGATGATTCTTCCCAAAATCAATCGTGTTCCCACTCTTAAATGTTTTTGAAAAAAATTTAATTATTAGATTTGAAAAAAATTTTTTCAAAGGCTATGTTTTAGAAATCCCCCTGCTGACTTAAGTCAAATGGAGGTATAATAAGTAATGAATAGGAGTTAGAGAAGCGATGAGGGAAGGTAGAAGAGTGAACATGAAAGTTTATCCTGACTTGGCGAAGGTTGCTGCGGCGGCAAAGGAAGCAAACATTTCTATTCAAGAGATTCAATTTATTCAAAATATCGAAAAAGACGTCCTCGAAGCGCTCTCTATCATGGTTGAAGGCAATGATGATGCTAAAGGCTATTTTTCCTGGCTATTGGCAAAAAATAATTTAAAAACAGAGCCCATTAAATAAAATTTTGCGTTTTGGAATCGATTTTATCAAGTAAAATCGGGGTAAAGCGTCTTAATCTCTGGGCCTGTTCCCTCCCTGCTCTTGTAAATCTCTTTATTTGTCCTCAAATTGAACGGGGGCCACTTCAAAATCATGATGCGTAGGCGCATCGGGATTCCCAAAAGTAACTTTAGCACCGGTTAACCGATTCCCAACCAGTTGAATATCCAAATAATAGGTTTTTTCAAGTTTGCCATGTCGGTAGAGCATTAATTTTTGATGATTAATACCCGTAAGTTGATCACCATGGACGGTGATGGTGGGAACTTCTAAGACGCTAAATTGATGAGAGGCATCGGAGGCCAAGTGATGAAATGTGGCTGTGTCTCCCATAACATTGTCCACATTTATGGTTGCAACGGCATTGGTGATCATGTTGGTTAACGTCACTTCATTGTTGTCTTTGCCAAGGGCCCAGATTTCAGAGCCTGCTGGTGTGTATAACCAGGCAGGAGCAGTACTTTTTAGAACCATTGTGGTAATATTCCAGGTGCCGTACATGGCAGGGGGAAGAAAACGGGTTGTACTCACGTTAATCTTAAAAACGGGGCCATCATCCATAATCTGAGGGCTTAAAAATGGTTTATGAGGAACCTTTCCCCAGGCCAGTGAGCCCCCTACGAAGAGTAAAGTCAATAAAACCCCATAGTGTAACAAGTTTTTTTGCGGGTGATGCATGAGCCAAAAGCGCCTCATCGGATGATTTGAAAAGAAAGATAAGAAGATTCTTCGGAGAGGGGAAGGTTTTCAATCTCAATATGAGAAACCTGTGCAGCAGGAGGGCCTTGGTAGCACCATTGGGTTAATGTTTCAATGGCATCTATGGGGCCATACACTTCTGCTTCCACGCAACCGTTTTGAAGATTACGGCACCATCCCTTTAAACCGAGGGATAATGCCTGTTTTTGTAGGGAGTATCGGTAACCCACCCCTTGAACTTGCCCATGGATGAAGAAATGTTTTCGGCCTCGTTTTGTCGTTTGCAGGATCTGATCTTCCAACTTGCTTTAAGCCTCAGCCAAACGATTGATGCATATTACTGCATTATAGAAAAATACTGAAAAAAAACCAATTTGTCTCCTGCTTGAAATCCACCAAAATCGGATTACACTGTCAGCAACCCCATCAATAGGGAGAGAAGAAGGTGATGTGCCATAGAAAGAAACCAACGCAAATACTAACTCTTTTCGGGTTGCTATTGTGCTTAATAATGATGCCTTCTGCACAGGCTTTGATGCTTCATGGCTATGCCTCTGAGCAAGGCAAAGAATCTGCCCGGCCTGCTCAATCCTCCAAGGGAATTGTTGGGCTGAATCTTCAAATTACACCTGATCTTTCTCCCATAATTATGGAGGTTTATCCTGGAACACCGGCACAAAAGGTTGGGCTTCATCCTGGTGACATTATTATTTCGGTCAATTCTCAAGCCATGCAGGGGTTGTCTATCAATGAGGTCGATGATGCTATCTCGGATGTGCCAGGGGATGTAGTTCACTTTCTGATTAACCGGGATGGCCATATTTTTGCGACAAACTTAACAGTTGTAAGTCTTCAGTCAATCCAGGCGTTACGAGTTCGCTCTCTCTACACGGACATTTTTAAGGATTAAGCTATTTTAAAAGCTAATTGTGAAGGTCTTTGTGATTTGAAGCTTAAAAAGCACTGTTTAAAGGCTCTTCTCACACTTCCATTGGACAGTGGAGGGATGTTTGATAGGATTAACGGTTATAATACAAGAACCAACAGATGATTGCGTGATGATGAAAAACGGAACAGAATCACCTCATATCCCGCTCAATTCCGAAAGCAAGAAAAAAGTGGCCTTCCAATGGCCTCGTAAACTCAAAAAGAAAATCAAAACCTATTTCTCAACAGAAATAGGGCTCTCGATTTTCATTGCCATTGTGTCGATGCTGATGGTTACGGGGATTCTTTCAGGCCGTTACCTCGCAGCCAGTGCTGTTAGCAAGTCTGATATTAGCTTACGCAATGTTTACACTGAAAAGACATTGCATGTTCAAGATAAAGTAGAAACCAAGCACTTGCGGTATGAAGCCCGGGAGCAAGTCTCGCCGATTTATAAAAAGCGCCCCATGGCGGACAAAATTATTATGGACCGCTTGGTTGACTTTTTAGAGAACATCCAATATCTCCGCCAGAATCGAGCACTTTCTCCAGATGGCAAAGTCTTAGGACTTCAACAATTGGTTGGCCAAAATGAGCCACTGACACCCCAGGTGACGCAAACCCTTTTAAAATCTGCTCACTGGAAACGGATTTATGATGTTTCACTCAAAACGGCTGAAGCACTGATACAGCGTGGTGTCACATCGGAAGACTTTATGATGAGAAAAGAGTCCACCGTTCGTCAGGCCATTCCTCCCTATTCAGGGTTAACACCTGCAGAGAATGATGCCGTTGTTTTTCTGGTTTCTGCAAAATTAAGGCCCACTTTAACCATTGATGAAGCATCTACGGAACAAGCAAAAGATTTTGCTGCTTCTAGCGTAAAGCCTGTTGAAGATGTGTATAACAAGGGTGATTTAATTGTAAGACAGGGCGAAAAAATTAATGATCTCCAACGGGCCGCCTTAGAAGCCCAAGGGAGCATTCTGAATAAGAATAAATGGCTATCTGTCTTTGCTGTTTGTATTCTTTCCATAGGGCTTCTTTCTGTGGTGTGGGGGTATTTGTACCGTTTTGAACATAGTAATTTCTTTAAGCCCACCTATGCAGGATTGTTGGCGACGTCCATGGTCCTTTCAGTAGCAAGTATGGCGCTTTTAGTGGACTTTAAACCTGGTTATGCCGAGTTTTATCCCTTTGCCATCTTGTCTTTAATCGTGTGTATTTTTACGCATCCCCGGATTGCCATTTTAACCACCATTATGATTTTGCTTTTATGTGGATTGGTCTTAAAAATCCCCCTGGAGTCGTTGTCAGTTCTCCTCATTTCAAGCCTCATTGGGATTTTTGTGCTCTCCCGAAAGTTGATTCCCAAAGATCGAAACGATCTCCTCTTGGCGGGGCTGAGTGTAGGGATTTCTCAAGGGATTACCATTTTGGTTTTAAGCTTTATTTATGAGCCCGTGGCAGAAATGGATCAGACGGGCTTGCTGTTTCAAATGATGTTGGGCTTTGTTTCAGGGTTAGTCACCGGGATTTTTACCTTAGGAGTCCTACCTTATGCAGAAAGCCTGTTTAAATTGGTGACAACATACACTCTTTTAGAATTCGGCAACCATGATCGCCCGATTTTACGACGAATGCAGATGGAGGCTCCTGGTACATTCCATCATAGCCTTATGGTGGCAACCCTCTCTGAAGCTGCGGCTGAAGCCATTGGGGCAAATCCTGTGTTAACCCGGGTCGGTGCCCTTTACCATGATATTGGAAAAGTAAAACGTCCCCTCTTTTTTGTTGAAAATCAGGCTTATTTTGGTGTTGAAAACCCTCATGATAAGCTAACACCTCGGCTGAGTAAGATGGTTATTACAGCGCATCCCAGAGATGGTATTGAAATGGGAAAACAGATGGGGCTCCCAAAAGTGTTAATGCGTTTTATGCCGGAGCACCATGGTACGCTCATTGCGGGTTACTTCTATAACAAGGCGGTTCTGTTAGAAGGGGAAGAAAATGTGAATAAGGCACAGTTTCGTTACCCTGGCCCGAAACCTCAGTCTCGGGAAACCGCCGTCGTGATGTTAGCCGATGCCTGCGAGTCTTCTGTACGGGCGTTAAAAAACCCCACGGTAAACCAAGTTGAGGAGCGGGTGGATAAGATTTTTAAGCAGCGAATTGATGACGGTCAATTTAGCGAGTGCCCCATTACGTTTCAGGATATGCAGATTATTCGAGATACTTTTATTCGGATTTTACGAGGCATTCAGCATAACCGGATTGAATACCAGCAAAATGTATTAGAGGAGCTTGGAAAAAAACCTGTGGTGGAAAGTGCAAAGCAGGCTGCTCGTAGTTTATCTGAAGTTCAGCTGAATCAATCTCCCATTGCTGCGGGTAGTGCCAGTCATCGCATTTCAAAATCCACAGAAGACCCCTTAATTGAGTTGGATTCTCTTGCAGAGTTGCAAAAACAGGAAGAAGGCCCTGAGCCGGGATGTTGCTAAAGATTTCTGAAACTTTTTCAAATACAGTAATCACCGATATGCCAGCTCAGCTTACTTGTGATCTGTCTTTAACAGAGGCCATCCTTGAACAATATCCCCAAGAAGGGCCATATCTTTATAAGCGATTACAAAAACAAGTCCCCCCGATGTGGCGCCATCTGGTGGAACAAATTTCTGACAATCCGTGGATTCGGCTTCATCAGGAACAACAACGGCCCATCTGTTTTAGTGTGGTTTTAACCACCAATTCAGAAATTCAGCAGTTTAATACAACATTTCGTGAAAAAAATGAGGCCACTGATGTCTTAACATTTACCCTTTTGGATGAAGCCATGGTGGATGCAGGGTTTCAGAATCTACCCGAGCTTAATTTGGGTGAAATTTATATCTCCGTTGCCTGGGCAGCGGATGTTATTTGTAAACAAATTGAATCTAATTTGGATCAATCCCTCAATTTTTTAGATCTTTTGACGTTATTTATTTTAGAAAGACTGGTTCATGGTTGTTTGCACCTTTTGGGGGTTCACCATGATACAATGTCCGACTATAATAAGGTCGTAGAGATTCAACGGTCGGTTCTCCATGCCATTACTTAAAA
Source organism: Vampirovibrionales bacterium (assembly GCA_025449835.1). Lineage (GTDB taxonomy): Bacteria > Cyanobacteriota > Vampirovibrionia > Vampirovibrionales > JAGQHJ01 > JANWIO01. The sequence goes on along the minus strand of JANWIO010000012.1, from coordinate 4,356 downwards.
AAATGCTCCCCTCCTCCCTCCTCGAGTCGGAAGTGAACGAAACCACTGCGGTAAGCCGTGGTGGAAAACTTGTTTCTGAAATTGCAGATTTACGAAAAGGATTTAAAGCCGAAAATTTTCTTTCAAGCCTTTCTTTTGCCTGGGAAGGCTTAATTTATGCAACCAAAACCCAACGTAACTTTCGGATTCATCTTTGCATGGCAACGGTTGCAGTGTTCTTGGCTATTTCCCTTCAGATCTCTATTTTTGAATGGGCCTTGTTATGGGGCGTGATGGGTGTTGTGCTTTTTGCAGAGCTTATTAATACCGCATTGGAACTGTTTGTTGATTTACTCACAGATGGTCGGTACGATATCCGGGCAAAGGCCATTAAAGATATGGCTGCTGGGGCGGTGTTTATTACGGCTGTGAGTGCCCTAGCCTGTGGTGTTTGTATTTTCATCCCGCATGTTGCCCCCCTGGTGATGAAATTTTTATCATAAGCGATTTTCATAGCTTATTTTTCAAAAAACTGGTTTTAAGCATGGCTGCTTTTGAAGATAATGAAATCATTGTTCGATTTTAAGGGTAATTTTGGATGACATCGTGCCCTACCTATCATATTCAGCAGGCTATAACGGCTGAAGAAAAAGCCCAAGCCTTACAGATTCGATTTAAAGTATTTGTTGAAGAACAACAGGTTTCTCCAGAAGCAGAAGCCGATGATTTGGATGCTGTTGCACATCATTGGGTTGTTCGGAATGATCGAGGTGATATGGTTGCGACAGCCCGGCTCACTGATTTAGGAGACGGTGTTGGACAGGTTGGTCGGGTGGCTGTTTTAAAATCAGAACGAGGGCGGGGGATTGGAAAAATTTTAATGGAGCAGATTGAGCAAGATGCAAGACAGATGGGTTTTAATCGACTCATTTTGCATGGTCAGGTTCAATGCCAAACGTTTTATGAAAAACTGGGGTATGATGTTACAGACCCTATCGCTTTTATGGAAGAAAATATTCTTCATGTCCATATGGCTAAAGGGTTAACAGTTTAATCTGTGGCCTTATTCAAGAGGTTTATTCTTTTTCTGTTGTTAGTGGTAGCGTAAAATAGAATCGGCTGCCTTTTCCAATTTCGCTGGTGACGCCAATATGTCCTCCATGGGCTTCAACAATTTGACGCGCAAGGTAAAGGCTGAGTCCCGTTCCAACTTGGCGAAATTTTTTGGCCAAGCTGCTATAACGACTAAATAAGGTTTTAACCATTTCTGATTCGATCCCCTGCCCTTTATCTTCTACGGCAACATAGGCTTCATGGTGGCGAATATCCGTTGTAATGGATATGATAGAGTTCTCTGGGGAAAAGAAAAGGGCATTATTCAAAAAGGTAGAGAGGACTCGTTTAATTTCGTCCGGATCCAGTAAGATTTTAGGCAGATTGGGATGAAAATGGCGGTCAATTTTTTGATGCTTTTCATCCAAGAGAGGATGGATTTTCGTGGTTAAGATGGATGAAATAAGATCATTGAGATCGGTCGGTTCTTTATTCAGTTCTGCCTGGCGGTCTTCATATTTATAAATTGCCAAGAGGCTATCCACCATCCGCTGCATAAAGCGATTGGACGTTAAAATTTCGTTTAATACATCTTTTTGCTCTTTGGTAATGGGGCCAAAATGGCCCGCTAAAAGAAGCTCCAAAACTTGGACCTCGGCCCGGATGGGGGTATTCAGATCATGCGTTAATGTGGCAACAAAACTTTCTTTCCGTTGAAGCACGGTTCGTTCGTCGGTAATATCTTTCCCCGACATTAAAATTATTTTTTCGCCAGCGCCTGTAGTCAATATTTCTGTGTTTTTCCAAGCAATGAGCTTTTCTTTTCCATGTAAGGTCATGATAGGCGTTTCAAAATAATCAATACATGTTGTCTTACCTTCAAGTAGTTGCTGGAAAATGGCATGAATTTCATTCTTTTCCTTCTCAGGAATAAAAGTTTCAATCCAGTTTTTCCGGAGAATCAGATTTTCTGAGCGATTCTCTAATACTTCATACCCTTTTGGGTTTATTAACGTGATATTTAAGGTAGTATCGAGGGCCATAATAATGGTTTCTGCGGCTTTAAGATAGTATTGTGCTTTTTGGGCCTCTACTTCTTCCATTTGTAAGGCACTTTTTGTTAGTTTAAGCTCTTTTCGAAGCCGAATACATTCAAATTCTCGATTCACCATGGAGACCAACTCTTGCCAAGAGCCTTTTACAAAGAAATCTCGAACACCCGCCTTGATGAAGTCCATCGTCTTCACTTGGTTTGGCTGGCCGGTGATAACAATTACCGGAATATCTGCGTTGTTTTTTTTTAAAAGAGAGAGGACGGTTTCGCTACTAAGCTGGGAAACGTTATCATCTGCAATAATCAGATCCCAAGTTTCTTGCTTTAAAGCAGACTGAAAGGCTTCCAGGGTTTTGATTTGTTGATAATGGGTTAAATAACTGCACTTTTGGAATTCTCGCATCAGTAAAAGAAGATCGGAATCCGAATCTTCAATGGCAAGAATGCGTAATTCCTTGCGTTTCAATAAATCCTCCTTATATAATAAAGATGTGTCGCAGCCCCATCAAGTTTATCTTGAGTATGGAATCTTGACCCCTGCTCAAATAATGACTCAATCCAGTATAGTGGAGTCCGACTGCTGACTTCAAGCTGTTTTGAAGGGAGTTACCAGGAGCGGGAATAAAGTAAGGGCATTGCCTTAAAGCCAACATAAGCGATTTCTAATCCTTTATTAAAACCTATTTTGAGGGGTTTATTGTGGCAAATCAATTGGTAACACATGGGAATTCACCTCGATGGAAAATTTCAGGTTTACATTTTGCAACAAACTGTTTATAAAATATTAATTATTGTTTTTATACATTTACAAGAGTAAGAGAGAAGCTGAGTCGTTATGCGATTCAAAAAACCCTAGGAGGCCAGAGAGAGAAACATGTCATCATTATTGAATCTTTTTAATTCGTTGCCCAATGCCAGAGTTTTAGGTGGATTAAACAGTTTTAACTATGTTGTTGGAAGCCTTTATAACAATCTTTTTGGAGAAGCAGGCTCAAGCAACATTAATTTGGTTTTTGGGAATCCAAATCAAAACAATATTTTTGGTCAATTTGGTTCAAACAATGAAAATATCGCCTTTGGAGGGTTGCTCCGGAATTTCTTTATTCAAGCGGGCAGTCAAAACAATAATTTGGCCTTTGGTGGTCCCAATAGTGACCTCTTTTTTATGGGTGGGCAGCAGAATACCAACACCGCCCAAGGTAGCAGTGGCAATGATGCTTTTGATTTAACGGGCACACAAAACACGAATACGGCAAAAAACAGCTCTGGAAATGACTATTTCCACATTACAGGGAGCACAGATAACAATACAATCGTCTCTCAGCAGGGCAATGCTACCGTTGTGGATGATGGCAATAACAATACCAACATGGTTAAAACCGGTCAAGGTGATGCCAACATTACCTTAGGGGGTAATACCAACTTGGATGTCGTTCAAACCGGTGTTGGGCAAAATCAGATTCAAGTCGGTGGTAATGATAATAATGTTGTGACCCAACAAGAAGCCGATGGTAGTGCTATTATCAAAGTTGGTGGAAATGACAACAATGTGGTTGCCGTTGGTGCCAATCAAAATGATACGGTCGTTGTTCAAGGTGACCACAATACCACTGTGGTAAATGCTAAAGACGGTGAAAATAACGTTGTTGTTGGTGGAAATCATAATGAAACTGCAGTAAAAACTGGCAGTGGCGACGATACCGTTGTTGCAAAAACGTCAGATTCCACCACAACAGTGGATTTAGGTGATGGCAAAAATGCTGTGATTGCTGATACCCAAGGTGGTGAAACTGCTATTAAAACCGGCAGTGGTAATGATACCGTTGTGGCCAATGCTGATAACGCAACCACTAAGATAGATGTAGGTGCTGGTGATAATAAAGTTGCAGTGAATGCAACGGATAAGAGTACAGTGGATGTTCAAGCCGGTAAAGATAACGATACGGTTGTGGCCAATGCTTCAGATAGTCAAGTGAAAGTGGATGCAGGCGCTGGTGACAATACAGTTAAAGTGGCTGCAACAGATAAGAGCACAGCTGATGTTAAAACTGATGCTGGTCAGGATAAAGTCAGTGTCAAAGCTGATGCAAGCACCGCAACCATAAATGCGGGTGCGGGCAATAACACGGTTGCAGTAGATGCGAAAGATAGCAGCAAGGTGGATGTGAAAACCGGTAGCGGTGATGATACCGTTGCCGCAAAAACCGCAGATTCAACCACAACAGTGGATGCAGGTGATGGTAAAAATGCTGTGATTGCGGATACCCAAG
>JANWIO010000011.1 GCA_025449835.1 Vampirovibrionales bacterium | reverse complement strand
TTGTCCTGTCATGAGGGTCCGTTCCCTCCCCTCAAACACCCCTCCCTAAATTGAGTTTTTGGGGATAGGGTTGGTGCAGGGCAGTTGGGGTCCCCACGAACGAGAGTAATTGGGGTGGAGTGTCAGGCCCCGTATCAAAAGGCGGGGATGTGTCTATTTGTAGGGAGGATATTCTGGTGGCTTATCAATGGGCGATGGCTGTGGTGGAGGAGGCTCCTTTTTTGGATTGGACGAATCTATAGGAACCTTTGGAGGAGGGAACTTCGAGAAGTAAGGACCACCAGATTGATTGCCATTTATTCCAACCATATACATTTCCTTTCTTTGTTTTGGAGAATGCAGTTGCGGCTTATTTTAAAAATTTGTTTCGAGATCACATCTTCTCCATCAATAGACCTTTAGCAATATCGCTCCCATCTTCACCAAGGTTTAATTTTTTTCAAAAGCTGATACAAATTGTTACAACACCATGCTTCCATCACGGCTCTGCTCACCTTGATTCATATTTAACCTTTTCATCTTGAATTCAAGGCCGTGTGGCGCTGCCTGCCCGAAAGCGTGCAATTGCTTTTGCATTGCTTCATAACAAATCAGGGAGGGGTGTTTGAGGGGAGGGAACGGCCCCTCATTACAGACAGATCTATCCTTGTTAAGCAATATCATCTTTTTCGTCCGAAAGATTAAGAAATGTGAATGCCGCAACACCCAAAAGGCAATTTCAATTCTTGAGGGTCTTTATTGGGGCAATTACGCTTTTGGCTGAAAAAGCCATCACTTTACCGCACAAACAAAGGAGACCCCTAAAACATGATCCACTCACTTCAACCCACCTTCGCCATTCAATCCCCAAAAATAGCCTTTTCAAGCCGAAAACCATCCCAAAACTTAAGCGCTCCTCAAGCCGACAGCGTCGCCATCCGCTTTGGCAGTGCCCCCACAACGAATACTGATCCAAAGCTTGTTAAGCAGTTTTTTGAGGCAGCGGAATACGGAAGTGTTGCCACCGTTAGACGTTTAATTCAAAACGATAAAGTGGATGTAAATGCCCAACATCCTGAATTAGGTTACACGGCTTTGTATAGGGCTACCCTCAATCAAAATTTGGCCGTTGTCAAAGCCCTCCTCAAGGCAGGGGCTGACTGTAATAGTCAAGATCGTGATGGGTGGACACCTTTACACATCGCTGTGGCCACTCAAGTAGATGATCTAAACAGCTCAAATACCATCATTAAAACGCTACTTGAAGCGGGTGCAGATCCCATGATTCAAAGTAAGGAGCGTGAGCTTTCACCGATAATGCTGGCGTTTAAATATAATCGACCTAATGCGGTTAAGCTTTTGATGGAATCCCCGCAGTTTAAGCAATGGATCAATTCAAAAAGCTAACTGTTACTTACATATATAGGAGAGAAAACCTAGATGATATCTGCAATTCAACCCAACTTCGCCATTCAATCCCAAAAAGTAGCCTTTTCAGGCCGAAAACAAACGCCCCACTTGAACGCCTCCCAAACCGATAGCGTTTCGATTCGGTTTGGGCAGAAGCCAGAAAGACCCTTCATGCATCGACTCTTTGCAGCCATCCTTGACAACGACATTGAAGGTCTTCAAAAGGCATTGGTGGAGAATAACCTGGTCCATCATTTAAATCTCAACGCATCCTTCTCCAAAAACAACTATTATCCTTTGAGTCTGGCAGCCATTTTTGGACATTCAGAAGGGGTTAAATTGCTTTTAAAAGAGGGTCTAAGCCCAAATATCTCTGATGAAAAAGACATGACACCCTTACATTGGGCCGTTGGACGTGCTGGGAACGTGGAGACTGTGCAAGCCCTTTTAGAGGCTGGGGCCAATGTGGATGTCAAAGGTCAGTTTGGATATACGCCTTTGCAAATGGCGGTTCTCGGTGGACGCTTTAAGCTTGCTCAGGTTCTCCTTAAGGCGGGTGCTGACCCCTTGCTTAAAAATAACGACAATGAAACTGCCGTGGACTTTATGTTTCACCACATGAACATGCACCCAGGTGTTACCATGGCGTCCGATTCCTCACGGCCGTCAGATGAAGAGATTGGTAAGTTGAAGACAGAGATAATGACTGACATTATGGCCTACACTGGCCCATAGCCAAATTGTATAAGGAGAAGAAAAAGCATGATCACCTCGCTTCAACCCAAGTTTGGAACCCTCACCCCAAAATCGGCTTTTCAAAGCCAAAAACAAACTCAAAAACTGAGCGTGTCTCAGCCCGATACCGTGTCAATTCGGTTTGGGAGCGCCACGCAACCTGAAAACGAACCAGACGTGGTGACACAATTTTTAGTGGCCGCCAGGCATGGGAATCTTAAAGCTGTTGAGGACATGCTGGCCAGTGGCCAGGTGGATGTGAATGCCCAACACCCGAAATATCGCTCTACAGCCTTACATTGGGCTGCCGATAGAGAACAAACCGAAATGGTCAAACGGCTGTTGGCCCAAGGGGCCGATCCCAATATTGTGAATGTACGGGGGAAATCTGCCTTACACGAAGCCGTTTTCAATGCGGATGAGACCCTTGTGAATATCCTGCTGGAAGCTGGGGCACGGCCAAACCTGCTAGATGATGACAGAAACACTGTGTTACACGTTGCTGCTTTGGATGGCAAAACAAGGATGATCGAAGCGCTCCTAAAGGCCGGGGCCAATCCCAACTTACAAAACATTAATGGCGGCTATACGCCTTTGCACTGCGTGAGCAAATGGGGCAGCTTTGACCCCGATCTGAGACTCACCAACAGTGCAAGAGTAGCTCAAATCCTTCTGGATAATGACGCAGATCCTTATTTGAAAGATAAAGATGGCCTTATTCCCCTAGAATTGGCCATTAAGAGTGAGCGTCCGGACGTGGCAAAGGTTCTTTACGAAATTGAGCCCACGCCGAGGCGTATTTTAATAAAGCTGAATCAATTCGCCAAACTCTTTGGGAATTTCACCCCCTTCAAACTCTAAAGAGCGCAATCCCGTTATGTTGGGACACCCAACCTGTAAGCCCTCATCAACAATTTAACCTAAGACAGGAGAACAAACTTCCATGATCACCCCGATTCAACCCAACCTCACGATTAAATCCCCCAAAGTGGCTTTTGCAAGCCAAAAACCAACCCAACCCCAGAAGCAAGTGGACCCCTTCGCCGATACCGTCATCCTTCGTGGCGGGAAAGCAGAAGAACCACCCCAAGATAAATTGGTTTATCGCTTTTTTGTACCCGCTATCAATGGTAATATTAAGGCTCTGATGGGGTTTTTAGAAGGCCCTGTAAAACAAGGCGAGCTGGATATCAATGCCACCCTGGGTGGTTACAGCGCCTTGCATGTGGCAGCCGGGTTTGCCAAGCCAGAAAGCATAAAAGCTCTGGTTCAGGCTGGCGCTGACCCGAATATTAAAGATAACCGTGGTGAAACCCCGTTATTTTATGCCTTGATTTCAGGAGACCTGCCTCCCATAAGAGCGTTGCTGGATGCAGGGGCCGATCCGGTGGCGGCAAATAACGAAGGGGTTACGCCTTTAGAGAAAGCTTACCGGCAAGGGAACCTTGAGGCAGCAACCTTGATGCAAGGCGCTCCGAAGTTTCTCCAAGACCACACTGCTGCTGAGCGCACCGAGATGATTGCCAACGCCTATCTCAAAACGCTTAACATTAAACTCTAGGAGTCAATCCACGTGAACATTTCCCCGTTGAGCCCAAGGCTTTTGCCTCGAAAACAGCCTAAGCCCTTTTTTAATAGCCAAAAGCCGAAAAATATTACTACGCCTCAATCAGATTCACTGCGCTTTGGGGGCGAAGATTCCTTTGAGCTGCGTATGATGGGGCAGTTTCTGTCCGCCATTCAGTGGGGCGATATGAATGTTATTGAAGGCTTTCTCACCGGTCCCGTTGCCCAAGGTCAGCTGGACATCAACGCCAAAAGCGCTTTGGGCGACACAGCACTGCACCGGGCGGTGGCATCAAAAAATCCCCAGATTCTCAAATGGATTCTGGATGCGGGGGCCAACCCCAATGTTCAGGATAGTGCTCAAAAGACACCGTTGTACGATGCGGTCGCTTCTGGCAATTTGGAGATGGCTAAAGCGCTTCTGAATACCCATGCTGACCCGGACATGGCCACGTGCTATGGCGTGACGCCCTTACACCTGGCGGTGAAACTGGAAAATGTGGCCATGGTGCAAACCCTCCTGGACGGGGGAGCGGACCCCAATCGTAATGAGGATGCCGGGAAGACGCCACTGGATATGGCGATGGCATCGGATTGTGGCGCCAACGTCAGAATTCTTTTGGAAGCCGGCGCCATTCCCAACGTTAAAGACCCAAAGGCATCGCAGATTGAGCCGGAGTCTGACAGGTTTGGGGTGTTACCGGAGTCTGGTACTTTTGGGGACTTGGAAAATGCCCCTCGTTTTGAAATTGAGCCCCAGGATGCGCCACCTTCCATGCTGAAAGAAGCTTTACGGGTATGGATCCCCCGACTCGCGGTTGTGGCTTCCCTTCTTGGGACTGGGATGGCCGTTGCCGAAAAGCGCCATTTGCCCCTGCACTGGGCCGCCCAAAATGGGCATCGAAACATGGCAAAATTCTTTGCTGAACCCCACTTTGTCGATATCAATCATCAGGATAGCCGTAACGATCCACCCTTGGTGGATGCGGTGAGGAACAATCACCCGGATATTGTGCTTTTGCTCAGTAATTCTCCAGGGATTAAGCTGAATGTACGGGATAAAGCGGATAACACACCCCTGATGCTGGCTGCAGCCAATGGGTATACGGAGATTGTGAAAATTTTGTTGGAGGCCAAAGCCAAGGCGAATATGCAGAATGAGCATGGCGATACGGCCCTCACTTTGGCGGCTGCCGGTGGTCACGTAGATTGCATTAATCTCTTGGCCAGTGCGCCAGGGATACGCATTAACGCACAGAATGAAGGCGACGAAACGGCGCTGATTAAGGCTGTTCGGGACGGAAAAAGTGAAGCGGCCCTGGCCTTACTCAAGCATCCTGGTATTGAGGTGAATGCTGTGGATGATTCAAAATGTGATGCCTTAGGGCTTGCGGTAACCTTTAATCAATTGGATGTGGTGAGGGCCCTGTTGCAAAAACCGGGGATTAAGGTCAATCAGCAGGATCAATTTGGCAAAACCCCCTTGATGTGGGCTGCCCAGAAAGAACGTATGGCATTGGTAGATGCGCTCTTGGCCCATCCTGAGACGAACGTTAACACGCCTGATCAAAACGGGAATACGTCTTTAATGGCAGCAGCCTCTCAGGGCCTCGCTCACTGTTTAGAGCGCCTGGTAAACGCCCCTGGGTGTAACCCGAATCAGCGAAACCATGATGGCCGGACCGCCTTAAGCTGGGCCATTCTCTATGATAAGCCCCAATGCGTTGAAATACTGGCTAAAGCATCAGGAATTGACCTCAATCTGCTGGATAAAAACCAACATCCCCCTTTGCTTCAAGCCATTTTTGAAGACAGGGTTGGGCCTGCGCTGGCCTTGCTGAAACAACCGGCTGTGGATGTGAATGCTCCCAACGAACTGGGAGACACGCCTTTGATGTGGGCGGTTCATCATCAGCAAAACGAGGTGGTAAATGCCATATTGGCCCGACCTGAGCATAACATCAATCTTCAAAATAAAGAGCGGGCAACGGCGTTGATGGTTGCGGTGATTGAAAACAATGCCTATATGGTGAAAACCCTGCTGGCTGCCGGGGCCGATGTGAATATTCCAGAAAAAGAGGGTAACACGGCCTTAACCTTTGCGTGTCGTAAGAATTTTCCTGAAATTGTAGAACTTTTGCTGAAGTCGCCAGGGATTCGGACGGATTTGGCCAACCATCAGGGCGAAACGCCACAAACCCTCCTGGAGAAGTCTGGGGATCGCCATAATCTGGAGTTGCTCAAAACGCATACTCTGCCTTGATAGGTTTTTCTTGAAAGTTGGGTCCGTTCCCTCCCCAACACCCCTCCCTATAATTTATTGGGGGATAGGGGAAAGCGATGGCATGGGATTTATAAAATGGAATGGGAAATGCGCTTTCACCGAAAGGGGTGAAACCCCTTCGAATCAGTAAGCTTGCTTACCCAGAGGCCGTTCCCTCCTCTGGACACC
>JANWIO010000010.1 GCA_025449835.1 Vampirovibrionales bacterium | reverse complement strand
CCTTGCTGGAACAATTCCAAACAGGCTTTAAAAACCTCGGTATTGATGGAGGAGTAAAAGTCCTCTGCCCTCAACTGAGCAAATATATCCGATACAATCTCAGGTTTATCTTTTTCCGCAAAGAGACAAGCCAAAACGGAAAGCTCAATCTCTGGTGCCTGTGGGAGTGTTGGCACATAACTTAAATCAATTGCTTCATCCAACATAACTGAGGTCCTCCTGACTCTTGATTTTATTAGCATCTTCAGACGGTATTGGGGCCCATTCCCTTATATCCAAGGTATCTTGTGGATTATCCTTTTTGTATACTTGCCATGGTGGCGCTGATGGGTCGATATCATAATCTGACGGTTCAATGACTGGCCCATGAAGCCGTCCTTCATCATTGTTTAGGACGGCAAAAGGGAACCTAAACCATTGCTTTCGCTTGCCCACCATGGCCTGATGGTCGGTATCCTCGGTGTTTTGAGGAGTTGGCACAACCTTGGAGTTTTTTAAACAGGCCATGATAAAGGCTTTTGGTTCTACTGGGTCCTCAAGAATTGCCGTTTCAATTGCCTTCTGAACGTTTTCATTGCCATACTGCTTGACGGCAAGACCCAGAAAGGTTCTGGATTGTTGTTCACTATTTCCTTTAGTGATTAATAGATTCAAGCCATCACCCCAAACTGGATCAGAGTTTTTTTCAAAAGAATTTGCCGCTTTAGCGGGTGGCTTTGTTTGTATTGTTTGTATTGTATTGTAGAGACTATTGTCATCAATCTCTGCTTGGGTTTGAGGTGTTTCTAAAGGGGTTAAGGATTCATTTAGAACATCATTAGAAAGCCATTGGACTTCAATTAGATTGGCATTAGAAAGCCATTGGAGTCGCTTTAGAAAATCAAATCGGTTTGAACTATTACCCGTGATGTTCATCCATTGGCGCTTCAAATTAGATGTCTTAATCGTTAAAATACCGTCTCCATTTGCATGAGTAAGAAGCCATAAATAACATAATATTGCGTCTGGCTCCCTAAGGGTAACTTCCTGAATGGCAGGGTCATCAAAAAAGCTTGTCGATAATGCAATCCAGCTTCTATGCTTACTGGTAGACCTCTGCCACTTGCTAAATTTTGGGATGACTATCTTGAGAACATCTGATGGTTTGGCTGGGGGCTGGCTTTCGCCAACCCCATCCCTTTGTGATAAACTATGGTTATAGTTATTTTCTTTGCCTTGAATCTCATTCAGGGCTTTATTTTTGGACATTATTGGATCCTCCTGCGACTTTCTTCAATGCTGGACGGGTTTTATCTTTTCCCACTGGGGTCAAGGCCTCATTTTGGCCAAGCGTGTTCTCAATCCGCTCTAGCCATTGCTCAAATTCTGCTGAGCCCTCAGGCATGTAAACCTTGAAAGTTAATTCAACAAAAGGTCTCGTATATTTCGTAGTCATAAGATGACTCCTCTCTCGGCCACGTTAAACTGCCCCCGGCCTGCAGGGTTTTGTAAAAGTAAGTGATTTACTGGATATATGTCGCCATGGCGACGCAGGGTGTCTATGCGAAGCGTTTGTAGATTAGGATACTTATCTGAATCCCTCAGAAATCGATTAACCTCTGCCTTGTAGGCCCACCCAATTAAACTGCAATGGATATCACCCATTTGAGATTCTCGGATATGAACAAAAACAACAACATTCGCCCGGTTAGAAAAGCGGTTTGTCTTTGTAAACAAGAATTTTAAGGGTAAATTCTTTAAAGCCGATGTTTTAACGTCGATGCTCATTTCACCTAGCCAAGCATCAATGCCTTTATCCCCACTTAGCCCGTTGAAAAAATCCTCCTCTGCTTTGCTTGTAGAAACTCCTAAAAAGCGTTGAAAGGCAATTTCTCCCATTAAACCGATTGCGTCAGCCCGTGAAGTTGCCCTAGTGGAGCTTGCCCATTTCTTGAATCGTAATGGAGCAAGCTCTTTTTCAATCCGGCTTGCGACTTCTGCCGGTATTGTCACCATTGGGGGTTCACGGTTGTATAAAGCGAGGTCCTCCATCTCTGGAAACCAAGTTAATCGCTCTTGAATGCTCATTGCTTAATTCCTTCCATTGCTGTTTTTATTGATTCATCGCCACCATGGCGGATCTGCCAGGTAACCGTTTGTAGGTGAGGTGGTAGTTTGGCCTCGTCCTCCCAGGTTCTGGGTTTTTCTTTGATACTTAATGGAATCATTTATTTATTTCCTTCTCTTCCGGCCTTCTAAAAAAAACCGCCGGTTGGTTTACCAGCGGATGTCTTAGGTTAGGAAAATTGTTGAAGCTAAGAATTGTTTAAATGCTATTATCAGCCTAAGACATAAGCTAGTAATAGTATTGTGGCAGTCTAAAAGGGGGGTATTTAACCCCTTCACTAGAGGGGGTATTTACCCCCTCCTGAAAATTAATGAATCAAGTAAACTTACAAATATTATATCTTTGCAACATCCCAGAGCTTATTCACCCTGTCATATTTAATTTTACAGTCATTTAGTTTTAAATTTATCGCTTCTCTACTACTCTTCCAGCCATTATTTGTAATACAAAATTTAGCGGTGATATCTTTTGTTGATGGCTGGTATTGCGAGACATACAAAAATCGCTTTTCTTCCTCTTTCGTAAGGGAGCTTAAATCAAATTGCGCTTGTCCATTACCTCTTGGTTTTTCGTTGTTTTGCTTTTCCATAAGTAGATTGGGACTGTCGGCCATCTGAGAGGCAAAATCAAGCGGATTGTCTAAAAGCTCAATAAAAAGTTTTTCAAAAGACCTATAGTCAAACACAGAAGCCCAGGGGTTGCCTGTAAATTGTTCTGAGGGCTTACAAATATCCGTTATCGACTCGGTGTATTTATTATTTATACACGCCTGTATCCGCTTTCTAGCCTTCAGAACCCACTCTGATATCTTATTTTCAATCTCTTTATTAGGTAATTCCCGGTCATTAGCCATCATATCCCATTGTGTAGTAAAAAGGTGCTTAAGCCCTTCGAGTGATTGGATTTGCTCACTCTTTGAGGTTGGTAAGTCTTTATCCTCAAGCTTACAAATAATTTCAGCCAACGCCTGTAGAGCGTCATAGTTGTCCTTTAAGTCGCAAATGGGACGCTCCCGCATCCTTTTAATTTCGGTTTGTTGGTCCATATTCCTAACCAAGTAAATTTCAACACACACCATGATTAAATCTAGTGCTACCCCTATTTTAATGATTTTTTTCTTTTAACCCTCATATGTTTTAGGGGGTTTTTGAATTTGTCAGAAAATCAATCTGTTTTAAAAAAATGCATGCCTAAAACAGATCAACTATAAGGGTTTTCAGGGCTTTTTGAAAGAGTGTGGCTGTATTGGCAGCCTATAGGCTAATGCTAATCGTTCACTGGTTACGTCATCAAAAACTATTTGGGATTTCCACAAACCTAAATGGTTGTTATTGGGTGGCTCCTGGAGGTTTATTGCCCATCCATCATTGTTCTGTCATTTCCCTTGAGGCGTTTCAATTACACCCATTTTTTCCCAACACATGGGATATCCTTCTTGTTGTCCTGGGCAATATACCCTGGCCCAAGTTCTACCACTAAAAGAGTCTAAAAGAATTGGATCCCTATATCTAGAAACGGTGTTAATTTTATACCGTGGTTGTGTTGGATTATGCTCAAAATAGAGAAAGGCAAATATTAAGACAGAAAAGGCAACCGCTATGAGCATGTATCTTTCAAGCTTGTTGTTCATTTTACATCCTTCGATTTTTTGCAGAACATGGACCACTATATCAAAAGTTGGTATTGAAACCCAGCTTCACTAGGGCATGTTTTAACAACACCCGGAACATCTTTACACCTGAAAATGATTTAAGCCGCCTTCCTGGGGCTCCTGCATGGGGTAAAGCTTGTTTTGTGATTGAGGCTTATCGCAAGAATTTTCGATTGTATCACCATGGCTTGACCGGTAAAGTTGAAAAATCTAATTTCTAATTGAAGTTGGACAAAAGTTGGACATTTTGGAAAAGTCAGGAGGTATCGGAAATGGTGAAAGTGAAGGTTGGACAGGTGTCCGAGTGGTCTATGGTGCAGTCCTGGAAAGACTGTGTGGTGTTGAGCCACCGAGAGTTCGAATCTCTCCCTGTCCGCCATTTAATTCAGCAAATACAAGGGTTTTAGGCGATACTTTATCGAACCTTGAATGTGAGATTACTCAGTCTGGAAAGTTTTTAAGGTATTCAAATCAGATAAATTACACGTTATTAGGGATAACGCATATTGTAAGTAAGCCTGCGTGCTATAATTTGACCATGAAAAGATTATTTTTCTTCGCTTGTCTATTTATCGCCTTACTGGCGGCTTGTGCCTCTTCGAATTACCCCCAAAAAGGCGACGTTTATACCGTTCAATATACAGGGGAGAAAGTGATTCCCATCTCTAAAACGATGGAAGACGCTCACGCTTGTGATGATTTCGCCGATTCAAAAGGCTATATCGGAGATAAATGTAAATCCCATCAAGCCTTTGGTGTTCCTTCAGGAACGCAAGTTACGGTGGAACATTACAATAGCGACCTGAATGCTTGTAGCGTGAAGGTTTTAAATGCTAAAGGGACGGCGCAAGAAGGGTTTGTTCCCCTCTGTTGGATGAAAAAATCGGTTAATCCTTAAAAACTAAAAATTATCTCATTTTTCGACTTTAGATTCTCCCCACGTGCCATTGCCATGGAGATGAAGGTGCAGGAGATAATTATGTTGAGAAAATTTTGTGATAGATAAATAATAGTTTGTTTGTGGATGTGACTATATGGGGGCAGATGATGCAAATTCTTTCTACACGATTTCCAAAGCCGTTTTCTCCAATAAAATTTGGGAATACCAAGCCAAACGCTAAAAATGACTCCTTAAAAGATCTACCTCAAACAGTTTTCAAGCTTCTTGAGGATAAACATGGGATTGAAGTTACAAATGTTTCTCCCGTTGATTTTGATCCAGTAACGAAACAGAACGATACGTTGCAAATCGGCTTGGCAGATGTGAAGAACTATACTGCTGCTTTAAATGCACTTAAATCCTTACCGGGGTATGCTGAGAGTCGTGGCGTATCGACACTACACGGCTTACGAATTGAAATTATACAAGGAGAGCAATCCGTTCCTTTTTAGTTGAGAAACTTCTTCGGGTCCATGTTCTATCCGTCTTACACTCTTTGACTGTGTGAACGTTTTAAGTGCTTTTAAATTATGAAGTTTTATTTATGTTGAAATTGACGTGCGAATTTCAACAAGTATTCTTGAGTCAGAAGAAAAGCGTGATTCAGGAGACGATTTCATGAATTTGGTTCAAGGCATTTCGACAAACGATACCGCTGGCCTCAAGAGAAACGTAAAGGCTGCAAAGGTTTTATTTCGAGGTAAAACACCCCAGATAATGCTTGAAGAGATGAAAGAGCGTTTTCAGACCAAATCATCTAATTTTCAGGTACGACTTTCATCTGAGAATGTGACTGTTTTTGGGAATGGTACGTACGAAATTCGTGTCGCTGATGGAACGTATGAGTTTAAAAGTATTCATCACCCTTACCGTCAGGGAAACAGCAAAGAGTATCGATTAACCTCCCCAAAAGGTTCTTCAGTGACGGCTTTCTTTGAGGATTCTTCATGTGATCCTTGGATTCGTACTTGCTTCCAAGAGAGTCCTAAACATGATCCTGTTGAAATCGAAGGTGACATTGGATATCAGATTGGTCATTATCTTAGGGATGATTTACACAGTAGATTACTGAACATCAAACCGCCTGAGCCTTCATACGATCTATAAATCGTCCTTTGAGCAAACTCTTCGGCTTTGGGTTTGGACTTATTTTTTATCTGAAAGTCACTTTGACCTAAAGACTTTTATTGTTGCTTTTTCTAAATAGAGATTTGTCTTTTCAAGCGGATTAGAGATAATGGCAAAGTATTTTTTCAGTATTTGTAAAGCCCAGTGGGTTACAAATTTTAAGAGGTAGGCCTTGTATGTTAATACCTGCAATACGGCAATCTGGTAATTCTGTTAAGACGATTTCTACTAATTATCCTGTTAATTTAAGATTTGGGGTGTCCACTGCGACTCCCGAAAAGCCTGGCCCAAAGCCAACTCCTCGAAAAAGATTTCGGTTTGCTAAATGTATTTTAGCTGCTTCTCTCATTGGAATAGGTGGCTCAGGGCTTTATATTAAAAAGCAAATCCCTGTGATTGACCCTGCCGCGGCGGCTCCCCAAAATCTTCAAGGGCCAAGTTATCACGCAAAAACCGCACAAGAGAAACAACAACTGCTTTGGGACAGGATACAATCCACACGATATACTCAGCTTCCAGCGCTTGATAGTGCAGGGGCCTTAAGTGGGAAAGGTCTGCAAAAACTCAATAATTTGGTCAAAATTTTTGACTCCACTTATATGCGAAATACATTCGATCTGGCTGAAGATGTTCGGCCAGCCCATGAGAAGCCGTTTCATCCCTTTGGCGCTGTTGCAAAAGTACAGTTTGTTCCGAAAAAGGCGCACCCTTTTACTGGGATGTTTCAAAACAATGCCATTGGATTGGCTCGTTTGTCTTTAGCGATGGATGAATCCATCTATGCACCAGGGATTGGCCTAAAATTGCTAGTTGATGGCAAACCTTCAATCAACATTGAGGCAGTGCCGTCTTTAGATCCCCAAGATAGCCGGGATTTCTTTCTTCGGACGCCGAGTAATATTCTTCCCGTTGCAAACAATGCCGTTGCCAAACTGGTTAACTTTATCCTTACAAGAGAAGCAGGGGTTGAGAGTGCCATTCACCTCCCTTTAGACCATATTGCTTTGATGTCACCAGAGGGAAAGCCGGTTAAACAGCCAGTTGCTCCTTATCAAATTGAATTTAGGCCGGCACAAGTTCATTTTGATCCGAACAACAAAAACGATTTCAGAGTGAATCTTTCCCAAATTCCGACAGGATCTGTTATTTATGAAATTTGGGGAAAAGAGAGCCCAGATTCGACCCAATTTTTTCATATTGCCGATTTA
Organism: Vampirovibrionales bacterium; assembly: GCA_025449835.1. GTDB lineage: Bacteria > Cyanobacteriota > Vampirovibrionia > Vampirovibrionales > JAGQHJ01 > JANWIO01. The sequence continues at coordinate 26,179 of JANWIO010000010.1, read as the reverse complement.
AAAACCACATCACCGTTTCTCATGTCTCAATCGGGTGATCAGGAACTCAATTTCCTGCATCCTCGTTTTCCAGTAAAAAAATAGGGTTTTGTTCTATTCAAGAGGACGCTTTGAGATTTTTGTTTACGTTCTCAAATTATTTGCAGGTTAAAAAGCTTTATTGTAATGTGATTTCAAACTTGCGAATCAGGCAAAGCAATCGAGGGAGATTTTGATGACACTGAATGTGCGTTTTGGGGCCATCATTCCGGTTACGGGTAAAGAAGCAAAAGTTCAGGGGATTACACGGCAAATCGTGAAGATGGCTCAACAAAAGGGTTTCAAAACTTTTGTTGAGAATAAATATGGTGGTAAGGATAATTTTACCCTCATGCAAGGGGCTGTCATTTATACGGGTAAAGATGTCGATCGTTTTCATCAATACCAGCAGGATAAAACACAATATTACACGTCATTGGAAACATTTTTTCAAAACCTATTTCGTGAGGTTGGTGAGCCTGTTCATGAACGTGATTTTCATGGTCCCCATGAACAATACGAAGCTTACAGAACTGACTATGGCCAAAAGGTTCAAAGTTGGATGAAGCAGAACCCTTGGCCACAATATCCAGATGATTCAGATTTTGAATTTAATATCCCACTTAAGTATAAGCAGGCCTTTGAGGTAGAGGAGCCCCATTACAAATTTTTCTCCTTGGTCAAAGACCTCAAGCGACAAATCCGCCAGGGGACGTTGGATATTCAAGGTTAGCAAGGTTAGAAAAAGGAGCCTTTAGGATGTTACCGATTCGTTTTGGAGCGATTATTCCAATTATTGGGGAGCAGACCCGCGTCAATCGATTGGTTAAAAAAATTGAAAAAAGGGCAAAACGGCAAGGCCTTAAAGTTGCTTTGGAACATGGCCCGCAAGAACCCATGTATTTTGATGAACAACGAAGAGAGTTACGCATGCTTGCTGGTATGGTTGTACATACGGGGAAAGATGCGGATCATTTTGAGGCATATCAAATTGCCCTTAAAAAGTATGCGGATGAAACCAATCGCTACATTAATCACCAGCTCAAAGAGCTTGGACCCATGCCAATTCTGGATAATATTTCAACAGAACAATATTGGAAATTGCGCGATGCTTATGAAAAAAAGTTCCTGGTATGGGGACTTTTTAATCCAATGCCCCACGTGCCTTCTCCTTATGATTTTGGCACACGGGTTCATGAGAACTACGGAGATTTTCTTCCCATTGAACAGGTCGAAAAAGCCTTTCAAAACAAGACCTTGGATATTTCCGGCTAACCCCTACAACATCTGTCGAACATTTATCTAGAAGCATTAAATTTTACATTTTGTTACGTGTAAATCTTTATTAAAATTTGCATTGTATAATGATTTTCATTCAAAGTTGTGTCTCAAAATGTAAGTAGGCGTCTTCAACTGTAATTAAGGCGATGAGCCCACGAAAAGCGAGATTCATATGTTAAAAACAATGCTAATCAACGGTTTATCGTCTCCTCGTATTTTGATGGGGCGCTTGGCGCATGGGCCGGTCCCACTACCTTTGCCGGCTTATTCTCGCGTTCTGCCGGATCGCTTTAGTGTGTCAAACAATGTGAGAGGATCATTACTTGAGCCCACGCTTTCAGTAGAACGATTTGAAAAAATGGTCCAAAAACGCCATGAAAACACAACGCCTCAGAACAAATTCACGGTGATGACGGAACTTACCGAGGTTTTAGACCAATATTTGCAAAACAAATGGACGGATGAAACCCAGCCTGAGAAACGAGACCTAACACTTAACGCATTAAAAAAACTAATGGGGAAACAAGGCCAGGGCAATATGGTGATGGCCCAAATCAACCCCACTGCTGGTGATGTGCAAGGCAATGCCTTAAAAATGATGCGTTATATTCGGTATGCAGAAGCCATTGGTGCAGATACGGTTATTTTTCCCGAAACCTCCTTAATGGGATATCCTGTTCGGGACCTCATTACCCGATATCCGGCTTTGGTGGATGAAAATATGAAGTGGCTCAATGCCATTGCTGCCGAAACCAGAAGTACTCAGGTTATTTTGGGCTTTATTGAACCCCGAATCCCAAGACCTGGTGAAAAACTGATTGGCCGTAAGTTTTATAATTCTTTGGCTATTTTAAGCCAGGGGAGGCTCCAAGGGGTTGCTCGGAAACAATTAATCCCCAATTATGCTGAGTTTAATGGCTGGCGAACTTTTGAACCCTCACAGGCTCCAGGGGTGCAATCGCCTAAAACTTTGGGGTCTGCGGCATGGGGATTTCAGCAAAAAGCCAAGCTGGGGCAATCTGCTAAGATCCACAACCATCGTTATGGTGTGAGCATTTGTGAAGATACTTGGAATGATCACGACTTTTGGATTAATCCCTTGTATCGCCAAGATCCCATTGCCAGAATTGCCAAACGCAAGCCCGAAGCCTTTATTAACATTTCAGCGTCGCCCAGCCGACAAGGTAAGGAACAGCTCAAGCATAATATGTTGTCTCACATTGCCCAAAAATATAAAACGCCGTATGTCTACGTCAATCAAGTTGGCGCTATTGATGAAAGCTCATTTGATGGTGCCAGCCGAGTGTATGACAAACGGGGGAATATGGTAGCGAGGGCAAAATCTTTCCAAGAGCAGTTTATGATTGTAAATCCCTTGAAAGGCCAAGGGAAAATTTACCCCCTCACTGAAAAAATGAAACAGACATATGGTGTTCCAAAGCGTTTTGACCCACATGATAAGTCAGATTTAGCCCGGACCTACCATAGTCTCATTCAAGGGATTCGGGATTATTTTGAAAAACGAGGCTATACCAAGCGGGCGGTTTTGGGGATTTCAGGCGGTCTTGATTCAGCAGTGGTGGCAACACTCCTGGCGGATGCCTTAGGCCCTGAGAACGTTATTGGTCTGAGACTGAGCTCCAAAATTACCTCGGGTGACAGTGAAGTGGATGCGATGGAGCTTGGGCAAAATCTGGGGATTCATGTGGTTGATATTCCCATTAAAGGCCAGGTGAACACCTTTGAAAGATCGCTCCAAAAAGTGAAAGGCCAGATTAATCAATTCTGGGGACAGCCACAAGGCAAAACCACCACAAATGATAATCTTCAAGCCCGAGCCCGAGCCATGGATATTTGGGCCTTAGGCAATGAATGGCGAGCGGTTCCGGTTGCAACCTGTGATAAATCTGAACTTTATATGGGCTACACCACCATTGGTGGTGATATGTTGGGTGAATTATCTCCCATTGCAGACTTGCCCAAAACCAAGGTCCGGGCCTTAGCTAAGTGGATGAATCAACATCGTTTGGTGAAGAATGCCGTACCCGTAAGATCCATTACCAAGCCTTCTGGTGCTGAGTTAACACCCATTAAAGGAACAAAGAAGACGGTTACTGCTGAGCAGGCGCTATTACCCTATGAGTTTCTCGATGAGATTATCTGGCGTTTTGAATCCTTGAACCAAAGTAAAACGGATATGTTGGGCGAATCCTTCTGGTATGAACGGCATCATAAGCTCTCTATGAAGGATTCGGCATGGTTGGAACAAAAGAAACAATTTTTAGACAAGTTTTTCCGCTTCGATCAAATTTCGCAAATTAAGCGAGAATTGAGCGCACCTCCCATCTTGGTGAGCCCCCAATCCATTTCAAAACGGGAATTCCACAGACCCATTACGGCAAAAGCCTTAACCTGGGAGACCAGTGAACCTTCCCAAATCAAACAATTATTGCAACAGGTCAAATTTTCGGCTCGAACACGCTTTTAAAATCTGAAAGGCTTAAGAGGCAAGGTCCTGAGACGGCAGATCCTTATATAAGCCATTGTCTTGAATATAATGTTCAATGTCTTCAGAGGGTAATAAACCTTTCAAGCTTTGACCTGATGCAATGCGTTGCCGAATTAAGGTTGCTGAAAGATCTTGGAGGGGGATGGGGCAAGAGGGTATGAAAAGGGGTAGCTCAATTGGGAGAACTTTTAAGGGTGTTTCTTTGCCCTCCAATGATAGGGATTTCGGAATGGTTTGATTTTTTCGCTGTGAGGCAAGGACTAAAAGCTTTTTGGCCAAAATTAGGGGGCTTCGCCAATGTGGGAGGGCAATGATTTCATCCGACCCACTCATAAAGGGAATCCGTTTGCGTTTACGGTCAAAACCTGGAATTAAAGCCCTTAAAGTATCCACGGAAAAAGAGGGGGTGGGAAGCGTTTCTTCGATACGAGACAGTGAAAAATAGGGTTTATTTTGAATGGCTAAGTCAACCATATTGCTGCGATGCGTAAATGAGGAGACGTCTTGATCGTTGATTTTATGAGGCGGTTGATAGGCCGGGACAAACTGCACATGGTAGCCTTTGTCATGTACGGCCTCCGCAAAGATTATATGATGGCTGCCAATTGGGTTAAAGGTCCCAAAAAAGAAACATATATTGGGGATCTTGGACATTTCCAACCTCAGCTTTAAATCGTTTTTCGAGTTTACTTTAAAAATGAATATTTATATAGTGATTTGAGCATGAGTCTTGTTTAACAAATTCGAGTGTTGTTACTCAAATGGTGGGTTAGCCATATTAGCTAAAGTTCTTTGCCAGAGGCCGTTCCCTCCTCTGGACACCTCCCTGATTTTTTTTAAAGGGCTTCGCCCTTTATCCCAATTAATGGGTTTGATTAGAAAAATAGGGACGCTGCAGGGCAGGAACAGGCCCTACACAACCCATTTTACCGAAGCAAATAACTAGCCATTTGAGAGTTGGTGTTGGGGAATGTTTACAATTAGCAAATAATTCTTGTGATGAAGCCTTAAAACGATAAACTGAACACAGTGTTGTTTCCTGTGGGGAAGTTTCGCAAAATGCTTTGCATCAACAATAAGGCTTTTAAAAACTTGCGTTTTGGGCATGTAAAGTGGAACAAAGCCGGTTCAAAGCTGTTGCAAGACGCTTTAAAGTTTCATCAAGTGATTGTGGTAGATGTGGATACCCAATTTGATTTTATGCATCCCAACCCGGTTCCTCGGCAGGGATTGTATGTTCGAGGGGCCGAAAAAATCATTCCCAAACTCAAAATAGCAGTTGATGCACTCCGAGATGTTATTCTTCCGGTTAATCGCTTTTTAATTCCGTATATTCAAACCAAGGATACCCACACACCGAATGATCCAGAATTTAAAAACTTTTTAGCGGTGTCAGATAGCCACTGCGTGGAATACACGCCAGGATGGGAAAAAATTCCTGAGACGAAGATCATTTCTTTTCATCGGGATATTTCTGCCCAGCCTGAAATACCGGATTTGCCTGTGTCTTGGGAGTTACCTCATTTAATCGATCTGGGGACCTCCTTTGAGATCCATAAAAACACATATAGCCCTTTTGAATATGTGAGTCTGATGGGCAGTGACTCGAAAACCGGTGAAAAAAACTATCAAACGGGGCCGAATCAGAAAGTCATCGACTTTTTTAAACGACTTAAGAATAGAGGCAGTGAAGTGGCCATTGTGTATGGTGTCGCCACCGATGTGTGTGTGAAACAGACGGTTCAAGGCCTGAAATCGCTGGGGTTTACGCCCATTGTGGTGAAAGATGCAGTGAAAGGGATTCGTAAAGACTCGCTGAAAGACCCACAAGATCCCGTTTATGGGGATGTTTATGCCTTAACGGCAAACCAGCTTAAAAAAGAACTCCAAAAAGCGTCACCCTGATTGGATTCTTGGAAAGTCTGCTATTGTAACAATTTGGTCATCATCTGATTGTTAATTGTTCATCTTTTTTGTAAAATTTGAAGTAAATCTAATCATGCAAATTAATCTATTGATTAAGGCAATTTTATAAAGGAGATTTGATTGATGCAACCTGTTCGCTTTGGAGCCCTTCAATTAGTTGGATTTAAGAAACAAGCTACATTCCTGAGTAAAGGTGGGGCCTTTGATGAGATTGGGCAGGAGGCAAAAGCAATTTTTGATGCGGCCTTGCACGAAGATCGTATCGGAAAAGAGAATCATCGAATTTCCGATTTGGCGCCGGAGTTTCACCAGGATCGTTTGGCGCGGGTTTTACATAACATTTCAGATAATCTGGTTTTAGAAGTGTATCGGGATAAGGCCAATGCAAATGATGCGTTTGGTGTGAGCTTAAAACAGGTTTCTAAACAAGGGTTCTGTAGTGAATATCAACGAAAAGGTAGGAATCGATTGCGTAGCGTTTCATCTGCATTATGGAGCAATGTTATTTTCGAGCAAAAACTTCCCCTGGAAACCTGGCGCAAGGGTGGTATTGAAATTATCGACCAGTTTTTAGCAAAAGCCATGGAAGTGACGGTGGCTGAAAAATTCGATAAAATTATCAAAGAAGTTGGTGATTTACACCAATTTCTCAAGTTGATGTCTCGTCGCTATCGTCCTCATACTGAATTAGAAGTTGGATTTAAAACCGAAGCCAATAACGTTGCTGCTAATGCCGCACACCAAATTTTGTATCCTGATTTTAAGCCAGAAACGGTTTACGTTTTAACGGCTGCCGACACAGCGCCCATTGGGGAGCATCCTCAAGAGGTGTTGAAGTGGCTTAATATTGACCCGGCCTATGCAAAAATTGGTCGCTTAGAAGAAGATGAACAAGACCGGCTTGACTCCTTTAAGCAGGCCGTAACTATGAATCCTCGTAACTTGATTCAAGAATTAAACAAAATGTTGAATACCTATCATTTTGAAACAAGTATGGAGAGATATTTATACCGAGAACAGGTTAGATCAAGTGACCATTACAAAGTTTTTGAAACCGTTTTGGCGAAAAAACTGTTATATCCACCAGCGGTTAAAGATGTAGCTCTTAACACTCTCATTGCCCTTGAATCTGCTTTAAGGGGAGACTCTAGCTATCAACCTTCGGATGCGGTTAAATCTGCATTTCAAACCTTAAAGTTTCGCACAGATCAGGCCACTGCCTAAGGTAAACTAAGATGAAAATTATGTCTGGCGGAATGGCCCCTGCATGGCCCTCTCAAATCCATGGAAAACTGACTTCGCTGCACTTCGGGGCGAAGAAAGAACTCACACCAGCGTCATTAAAATCGATTTTGGCGGATATCCGCTACAAAGAAGGCTATTACTTTGTAGCGCACGGCAATAATCCCAATAACTTGGCCATTCAGGTGACCTATATGGCGCCGGATAATTTTGAGCCAGGCTCTAAGGCGAAGATTCGGACAGGAACCATTCATCATCCCATTTCAGCCAATTCCACGCCGGGGCAAGTGGTACAAAGGGCGTTGGTGGCGTTAATGGCCGTGGATGAACACGAAATTCGGGAAAACTTTAAATATAAAGGCTTACGGATTTTCCATCCTCATTTTAAGCTGGATGATTTAAGCCGATTCCTAGAACGACGGGCAGAAAAGCCTACGCCTCCTGATTGGGTTCACACCACCAAAGCAGATGTTCAGCATTTATTAAATGATTGCACCACCATGGACTACAAGCTGAAGGTTGAACGTGCTGTTCAAGCGCCGGACAACAAGTTTATTCTCGTGGTTAAAATTGTGAAACCGCCCAATGTGACAGTGAATCCCTGTGCTGTGGCGAACGGGATGATCAATAAGCGGATTACCTTTGTTACCGGGAAGTCGACCACCAAGATTTTGCGAAACCTTATGGAAGCCCTTATCGACGAGCAACGTCGGGAAATCAAGTTTGATCTTCGCTATAAAGACTTTGCAATGTTTAGCAATGAAGTGCCTATTTCTCACGTTGTTGAATATGCCAGAAATCGGAACATTCGCTAAAGCAAAAGTTTTTGGTTTTATAAATTTTAAACATACACGGCTGCCTGAAGATTCCCGAGTTTTACGAAGAAGTATTAACCCAGCAGAGCAGAGTTTGTATTTTTCGTTTGTATCATTGCTTATTTTTTTGTACAATTTTTTACCGTTTCATGGGGAAATGTCGAGGGAGCAGAAATAATCATGTTTTCAATTGCCAAAATGCAAAAGTCGTACCAAACCACGTCAAGGGTCTTAAACCCTACCTTTAAAAAGCCGTTAAACATCCAATTTACAACGCCAAAGGCACCAAAACCCAAATTTGGGGCTGGCTTGAATTTGCCACAACCCACCTCTATTCAAGAAAGCCGGTTTGAAAATAGCCGGACTTCCTTGCCAGCGCATGATCTGGTGACAGCGTTGGTCGAAAGACTGGATGAAATTATGACGGTGACAGGCGAAGTGTTTTCCAAGAATGAAGCCTTTACCTCGATGATTGATGTTTCTTTCGCTCCGGTGCAAAAGCATCAGAATCCGTGGGTAAATGCCAGTGTCAGTGCCCAAGTGGAGCATGCCCTGAACGTTGGGAAAAGCAAGAATGTTGGCATTATGGTTTTAGGGGGTGAAGCCAGCACCCTGGGTAATAAAATGCCTTTGGCCAAGGCTCGTGCAACTTTTAATGCCATTGATCCAGCCAGTGTGCAAACTGGTGCCTTAAAACCGATTCCAGTGGCAGAACTGACTCTAACGCCCAAAGACACCCCAATCAATGATGCTGCGAAGCAATGGAATTCGGATCTTGCTAATTTTTACAAGGCTGTTGCCTCCCGCCTGGGGGCCAGGGATGAAAAAGCAACCTTACCCAATCTTGCGAGAGAAGCATCGAGCCGAACGCGTTTGATTAACAGTAATGTCTACGTAACGCCTCAAATGCTCAACAAAAAACAAACTGGCCATGGGGGAATTACAGCGGCCATGGCATTGAAAGATATGGACAGCCTTGCAAAGAGATTCACCATGGGGTATTCACACAGGCTCTCAGCTTTTTCGGCCAACTATATTGATAAGTATGTGGGAACCGATGCGTTGCAGTTTGATACCACGTTGGATCATGTGGATGAAAAAGGCAATATCATCCTCTCCTCTCGCATTTCAAAGCTCGATACAAAATCGCAACAAGCCAAAGGACCGATTATCCTGGTTCATGCAAAGCTGGAACCTGCTGATTCCCTTCAATCCAAAACACCCTCCTTAAACCCCAACTTAATGACTCCAGAAGAACAGCATCGCTCCCAAGAAGCGCAAGACTGGGCCAAGTTGCATCCGTAATTTGAGAGCTGCAGTGATGCAAGCCCCAATGCGATCCAGACGGATCTATCAGCAGCGCCATGCTGCTTCGCCGAGATTTCAAGGCCATTTGCCCTTATCTTGGATATCTCGGATGTTTCTGTTTTTCGAAACGCAATACGAACCGGGATTTATTCTTGTTTCCAAGGTTTTGGGCAATGCGGCTCCCAGAATTGCAATTACCCGAAACTGGGATGAGCGAAAAGAAGTTATTTTTAATGAAACCACCCAAACCGCAGGATTCTTTCTGGCACTTCCGGTGGGGAGTGCACTATTAAATCCGGTACAAAGCTGGTTTGCCGGGGTTCCAGCAGCCCAACTTCGGATGAAAAACGAACTGGCCCTTGCGAAACTGACCGGGAGGCAGTTACAAAATCTCAAAGTGGCAAAGCTCGGGAAGTCTTTAGGGGTTTTTGCGTTTATTGCCTTTCTGAAAATCGCCATGCCCTATATTCGGAATTGGCATACCATTCACTCAACCGGATTTAGCGAATACAAGGACTTGGTGGCATTGGGCGGAAAAAGAACGCCCACTGCGGAAGATTTGCGGAAGTCTGAAATTGCGAACCGGAAAAATATTGCCCGGATTAAAGCATTGCTTGCCACGGGGATTGTGTCCGCGTTTGCCATCATGGCAGCCGCAGGCGCCATTGTGCGGGGAAATGGAAAGGCCTTGTCTCGAACAGGATGGTTAAATCCCAGCCGATTGGAGAGCATATTTAAAAGCTTTGCCTTGGTGGGGAAAAACTCCAACCAGGTGATGTCCTTGACCAAATCCATGAAACCAACATTTTGGTTTTGGGGTGTCCCTTCCTATGTGGGCTGGTTTTTAGGATGTCGGGATAAATATGAGTTTGTGGAACAGATTTCCAAATTTGGAACGTTTATTGCAGGATATATGGGGACAACACCCTTTATGGGTGCTGTGATGAAACGAGTGGATGGTAAGCTTTTAAATCATGTAAAGCATGTCATTGGGCGAGAAGCGCTTCCAAGTTATGAAGAAGTCATCCAGAAAAACATTTTAAAAACCCCTCCCCTTGCAAAACGCTATTTAAAACATTTAAATACCAAAAATGGCATGTCATTACTCTTAAATTTAGTGGTGGTTGGAGCCCTTCCCCTGATTTTTAATATTTATTTTTCTGCATGGCGCTATCGTCGAGAGCAGGCGCTAAAGCAAAAAAATAAAAATACTGATTTCAAAACCTACCCCACAACAACGCTGCCCCCTTTAACAAAAAAAATACCGGTTCAAAAGAAAACCTCGCCGTTTATTCATCTTGGCAATGAGCGCAATTTGCAGTACCCGATTTTAAGATCTCCCTACCCGTCTCCTTATTTTCCGCGTCCTTTAGCGCATCAGGCTTATTATCCACATTGGTAAATCTGCTTCATCGTAAACGATTGGAAACTTATTGCGTGGGTTGCCGTCGTTTTGAGTATTCCCCACTGTGGCAAGCAACTGTTTTTTGGTGTATTTGTTTGAATGAATCGTTGATTTCTGGAGGTTAAATTATTATGCGTATTTGGGTTTTACCAGTATTGTTTATGCTCACCCTACCACTTCCCGCTGTTGCAAAAAGTTTTCCGTGGGATTCTTGTATGGACACCGGCTTAAAGGCCTATCAATCTGGAAATTACCAGCAAGCAGAGCGCTCTTTTTTATGTGCGCAACATTTTGCCGAAACCTCCAATGAGCCCCAGCTCGATATTCATTTAGCCGAGATCCTCACCAACTTAGGAGAAACCTATAACGCAGAGGGCAAATATCATCAGGCAGAAGCTTTATTTCGACGTTCGTTGGCTTTAAAGGATAAGCACTGGGGTACTGATAATCCTGCTCTCGTGAGAGACTTGGATAACTTGGCTGGATTTTATATCAATCGGGGCCGATCGGATTTAGCAGAACCCATTTTACGCCATATTTTAGACATTCAAGAAAAGAACCCCACCAGTAATCCAGATGACATTGCGACAGCAGTGAACAATTTGGCAACCAGCTATACCAATACTGGGGATTTTCAAGCAGCTTTACCCCTTTACAAAAGGGCCTTAAGCCTTGATAGGGCATCTAAGGGCGAGAATGATAAAAATATCGCTGCTGACGAGCGTAATTTGGGATTTGTGTACAGCAAACTCGGACAATTTGATAAAGCGGAAAGCGATTATAAAGAAGTGATTGGTTTAGATCGGGAAAAGCTTGGCAATCACCCGCAAGATGTGGTATCTGACTTGGATAATTTGGCTCAACTGTATATGAGTGAAAAGAAACTTCCCGAAGCAGAGGCTCTTTTTAAAGAAGTGATTGCAACCGATGAACAATATCTGGGGCCCAATAATCCCGACCTGGTGGTGGACCTCAATAACCTGGCCATTTTATATCGGCAAACCAACCGAATTCAGGAAGCCAAAGAAATTGAGAAACGGGCCGATCAAATTAAATTACAGTAGTTTAAACGGCTAAAGCAATCTGTTTAAAAGCTTCTGTCGCTTCAATCAAGGCATTGAGGATACCGGGCTCATTAAAGGCATGGCCAGCATCTGGAATAATCTTTAAGGTGGCCTCAGGAAAGACCCGATGGAGGTCCCAGGCATTTTTAACAGGACACACCACATCGTATCGCCCATGTACAATCCAGGTGGGGATATGCCGAATGTGTCCCACATTTTGAAGGAGCTGCTCTTCTGATAAAAAGGCATTGTTCACGAAATAATGGCATTCAATTCGGGCCATGGCCAATGCTTTTTCATCGGATTCAAAGGTGGAGATGGTTTTTGGGTCAGGTTTTAACTTACATGTTGAGCCTTCCCAAATACTCCAAGCCTTGGCTGCATTGAGACGAACCGATGGCTCAGAGCTGGTGAGTAGTTTGTAATAGGCGTGAACCATGTCATTGCGCTGATCCATTGGAACAGGGCGAACATAGTCTTCCCATAAATCAGGGAAAATAAAACTGCATCCGGATTGATAAAACCATTGGATTTCTTCAGGTCGGCACAAAAAGATGCCCCGTAAGATTAAGCCTGCAACAGACTGTGGGTGAGTTTCTGCGTAAGCCAGAGATAAAGTGCTTCCCCATGACCCTCCAAAAACCAGCCATTGCTGAATCCCAAGATGTTGACGAATTTTTTCAATATCTGCTACCAAATCCCAGGTGGTGTTTTCTTCCAAGCATGCGTGAGGGGTGCTTTCTCCAGCTCCCCGTTGATCGAAAAGCACAATGCGATAAAACGCCGGATCAAAGAGACGACGGTAATCTGGTGAAATCCCCCCACCAGGGCCACCATGAAGAAGAACCACCGGTTGTCCTTGAGGATTTCCCACCTCTTCAATATACAGTTCATGAATAGCGGAAACTTTGAGACGAAAGGTGTTATACGGTTTAATTTCTGGGAAAAGCGAATGCATTTGAGATTTTCCCTTACTAAGTAGACAAAACAATTTGTGTAATTCTATTTTAGAACCCACCAAAAACATTATAGCAACAGATTTTTCGATCAAAATTTTGACTAGCAACAAAATCCTTAAGATTGTTTTTATATATTTGAGTATGTTTTAAGTTTGTTCTTTTTTTACTTTGAGTTAGGAGGAATTACTTTCATGAATGTGAGTTCAGCAGGTTTAAATTCGACAACGGTTAATTTTCCAACTGCCACAACGGTAGCATCTACAACTTCAGTTGCTCAAGCTAACCAACCGCAGACCATACCGTTTGCGAGCCCCGCAACACAACTCTCAAGTGATTCCACCATCACCAAACTGGAATTACTCAATCAAATCCAAACGCAGTTAAATACCTTAAAAACTCAGATTTCAAATTTAATTCAAGTTAAAGAACAGCAGGCTGGTGTGTCGGGTACAACCACAAATAATGCCGCAGGAACACCTGCTGGAAACACCAATATCAGTGCAAATGGTCATACGATCTGGACAAACCCCGTAAATGGTGCAAAGATTGATCTTACCGAGGCTGCGGCCGAACCTTTATCACCTGGTTACCTTGCTAGTACAGCTAGTGCTGGAACAACCAGTGCAAATGGTAATAATGTTTGGGTAAATCCAGTAACGGGTGCCTCTATTGATATTGGTAATCTTGTTGCGAATTCATCAACATCAGGTACCACATCCGGAATAAATAGTGGTTCTATACCTATTGCCAGTACAACAAGTGGGAATAATGCCAATTCCACTAATAGTAATGTTTGGGTAAATCCGGTAACTGGTGCATCGATTGATATTGGTCAGCTTCTTGCAAATTCATCGACATCCGGTACTGCATCTGGAACCAATACAACAAGTACCAGTACAAGTGGAAACGGTGACCAAATTTGGACAAATCCCATAACCGGTAAATCGATTGACATTACCAAAACTGTGGCCGATCCTTCAGCATCTGGTAGCACTTCAGGAACTAATAGTAGTGCTTCCACAAACAATAGTAAGCAACAAGCAAGTTCCACTAATGCTCAGGCAAATACTACGCCTCAAGCGCCTCCCACGTTGTTACAACTTCAAAATGCTTTGGTTCAGCAGGGAAGCTTATCTGTGAATCCGGCTACCCTTGATCCAACGAAGATCCTTAATTCAAACAACAATCAACAAGGTTCTCAGCAATCAACACCACAAACCAATTTCGTGAATAACCAGAATGGAAGCTACACCTACGAAACACAAAATGATTCAACCAATTTAGACAATGGCGCAAGTTATAATATTAAAATTAACCAAAACGCACCAGGATCCCCAACGCAACAGACTACTACCCTGCATCAAAGGCAGATGTCTGGTGTTGATAATTCAACATTGGCGGATTCAACCTTAAACCTGAGTACGGGCAAAGATAGCACCACTATTGGTCTTAGCGGAACGTTAACCTCTATTCAAAATGGCAAGTACCAAACCTCCAACTTGAATTTTGCTAATACAACGATTCCGAATTTCCCCGATGACAACAAATTGCAAAATTATGAATTTCAAGGAATGGGAATGGAAACGGATCCAGATGGCCAACAATACAAACTGCTAAGCTATAGCTTAGCACAAGGCCAAACGTATACCCAAAAACTCCTTGTAGGTCCTAATGGTGATAATCCCATTTTAAAAAGTGAAACCATCACAATCCAGAATGGGGGTAACACAACCACATCCACCCGAAACTATGATGACAGAGGTATGGTGGGTAATAGTACGGTAACCATCGGACAAGGTAATAGTAAGCTTTATCTTGGCTATAATGCCGATGATCAGGGCAACTTACAATTACAAAATGTTTCAGCCTCAACCCCAGGCATGTCCCAACCGACCAACTTAATTACCAATGCGCCTTCTTTGAATATCCCCAATGGGTATTTGCCAAATTCAAATTCATAAAGATGTATTTTTGAATCCAAATTGGTTCGGAAGGATAAATCCGCTTCGTAACGCATTGTTTCTGAAAGTGGGTGAACAAATTCACGGAAAAAAAAGTATTTTTCATCATTTGTGAATTGACCAATTGCAACGGGTTTTTTAAAATGCTTTAAACATGGATTTATGGGGTAGGTTAAAATTGGGACTTGAATTTTTTTAAAACGTCCCTCAATAATAGTCAGTATGGCAAAATCATCCAAAACAACAGCAACGGCAAAATCAAAGAAAAAGGCCGTTACAGAATCCGAAGAAACCGAGTCCTCCAGTAAAGGCGGACGTGGTTCAAATTTGGTGATTGTCGAATCACCTGCAAAAGCCAATACCATTCGAAAAATTTTGGGTTCAGATTTTCAAGTGAAGGCGAGTGTCGGCCACATTCGCGATCTTCCCAAGAAAAAGCTTGGGGTTACCATTGAAGATAATTTTCTGCCAGCATATGAGATTTTGGCAGAAAAAGCAGATATTGCTGAAGAGCTCCAGTCGGCAGCCAAGCGGGCTAAAGTAATCTACCTCGCAGCTGACCCTGACCGTGAGGGAGAAGCCATTGCCTGGCACATTGCCCAGTTATTGGAACCAGCCAAAAAGGAAATTAAGCGGATTGAGTTTCATGAAATTACCAAAAATGCCATTCAAGAAGCGCTAAAGCACCCACGAGAAATTGATTATAACCGGGTTGATGCGCAACAAGCGCGGCGTGTTCTGGATCGGCTTGTGGGATACAAATTAAGCCCGCTGCTTTGGAAAAAAGTGAACAAAGGGCTTTCTGCTGGGCGGGTGCAAAGTGTTGCCGTTCGCTTAATTTGTGAGCGTGATGCCGAGATTCAAGCCTTTGTTCCAGAAGAATACTGGACAGTCCATTGCGATCTGGCTGCAAAAAAGAAAGAAACCGCTGTTATTCGGGCAGATTTGACCAAAATTAGTGGGGAAAAAGCAAAAATTACCAATGGGGATGAAGCAGCTAACATTAAAGCCATCTTGGAACGAGCTGACCATGTGATCTCTGCTGTCACAGAGCGGGTGAGTAAGCGTAATCCTGTGGCCCCTTTTATTACCAGTACCCTGCAACGTGAAGCCAGTAACCGGTTTGGCTACCCTGTGAAGAAAACCATGCAGATTGCCCAAAAGCTTTATGAAGGTTTAGAGGTCGGTGAAGGCAATCCTGAAGGTTTGATTACCTATATGAGAACCGATAGCACCCGCATTGCTGATGAAGCCCAAGAGGATGCTAAAAACTATATTCTTGAGCGGTTTGGTAAGGAGTATTATCCGGAAACCCCACGGGTATATGAACGAAAAGGCAAAAATGTGCAAGGTGCGCACGAAGCCATTCGCCCCACCTCAGCTTACAGAACGCCGGAGTCCCTCCAGAAATATCTAACGCCTGAGCAGTTTAAGATTTATAAAATTATTTGGGATCGCTTTGTGGCAAGCCAAATGGAATCTGCTCAGATTAAAACCAAGTCGATTGAAATTAAAGCAGAAAACCTGACCCTAAAAACAAGTCATAGCAAAGTCATTTTTCCAGGGTATATGGCCATTTATCGGTCCGAAGAAGACGAAGCCGAAGAAGAAGGGTCGGCATTGCCTGAGTTGGAAAAAGGCGATTTAATGCTCTTGAAAAACGTGGATCCCAAGCAGCATTTTACAGAGCCCCCACCCAAATTTACAGAAGCAACACTGGTTAAAACCTTAGAAGAACTTGGGATTGGGCGCCCGTCTACCTATGCGCCAACCATTAGTACGGTTCAGGACAGGGGCTATGTGATTAAAATCGAAAAAGCCTTAATGCCCACAGAGTTGGGAAAAGCCGTGAATAAGCTTTTGGTTGAACATTTTTCAGACGTTGTTAATTTACAATTTACAGCCGATCTGGAAAGCAAGCTTGACTTGATTGAAGAAACTGGAACGGTCTGGCAGAGCGTTGTCGGTGAGTTTTATTTTCCCTTTAAAGAAGAATTGGAAAAGGCTGAAAAAGAGATGGAGCGGGTCACTATTCTCTATGAGGGGGAAAATTGTTCGAATTGTGGGTCTCCCATGCAGATCAAAACCAGTCGGTGGGGATCACAATTTTTGGGGTGTACAGGATATCCCGAATGCAAATCCACCAAGCCTTTAACCAAGGACCAAAAAGTTGCGCCGGAAGAACGTCCCTCTGAGGAAAAATGTGAAGCTTGCGGCACGCAAATGAACATTAAATACGGCCGTTTTGGAGAATATTTGGCTTGTCCTAATGAAGATTGCAAAGCAACCCGAAAAATCCTGATTAAAACGGGAGTCAACTGTCCGTTGTGTGGTAAGCATGAGCTTGTTCAGCGCAAATCTCGTTATGGGAAGATTTTTTATGGATGCCCAGGGTATCCTGAGTGTACATTTGCCGTGTGGAATAAACCAACGGGCGAAAAATGTCCGGATTGTAGCAGTTTACTGGTTGAGAAGAACTTGAAGAAGGGGAATTTTATTGCCTGTTCTGAGAAAACCTGTAAATACATCCGAGAAGTGGAATCCCCTGGCGAATCAACTGAGACGGCAGAGATTTCATAAAACGTTACTAATGGCTTAAATTTGTTTTCAAACTAAATAGAATTCTGATAAGATCAGGTTTTCAAGTTGAATGTTGTAATTTTGGGGAGATGCTCATGCTTCAGCCACTTCAATTGAGTTCTGTTAAGTTTGCTGCCAGAGCCAACTCAAAGGCGAAAACAACGCCGGTTGGTTCACAAGATAAAGGTGAAACCCAAACACTTACCACCCGCTTTATCGATGCGTATATCAATTATCTTGTTTCGAGTGCAATAAACAATGATGTGACCTATTTTTTCTTGCCAAAAAGCAAGCAAGCAGCTAATAAGTTAAAATCAGATTTTTTAAAAGACCAAGGGTACAAAGGGCTGGATGATCCAAAACTGAAAAAACTGCCTACGGAAAAGAGTTCGGAACTTGAATTTAAGTTTTTAAGACGGATCTTACTTCGGCAGGATATTCCTGGGTTTACCGACTTGAAAAACGTCTCCCCTTCTTCCCAAGAAACCGTTGCCACGAAATATCTGCAAAATTGTTTAGGAAGTTATGGCAACGCTACCAGTTTATCAAATCAAAAGCGTCAACAGTTGATGGAAACGCTTATCAAAAGTGGGAAAACCTCTGTTGTGTTTAATGACGGGAAAAACGCGTTGTTGTTTACAAAGTTCAGAGTCGAGGCTTGTTATTATGAAGCTGGGATAAAGGCACTGGAGACAATTCTTTCGGATCCCATCCGACAAGAAAATATCAAGCGGGTTGAAGACATGCTGACCTACGGTTTTCGCGGACGGCCAAAAAGTGCCTCTACGGATCCTTTTTCTTTTAATGGCGGCAAAGCGTCTACTTTGCCTGCTTACGCTCAGGATGTTGCCTTGGATCAAGAATTTTCAAATCTGACAAAATTGTTTAAAAATCCCAAAAATGTTCAGGTTGCTGAGGTTAATGTTCAAAAGTCAGCAGCCCTTAAAACGCGATCCAGTCAAATCATTACTGCAAAACTTCAGCTTCCCAATGAGCAAGAAGCCCATGTGAAACTTTATCTGGCTCCAGAAGATCCTGCTGGTGATGGTGTTGAACCGAATCAGCTTTTAAAAGCCTATTTTGTCTTAAGCGAAAATGGGCAGAAAAAGCTGTGGGCCGGTCTTACAGATTGGAACGATAAAAATATGGATGGGGTCTCGTTGGCAACCAAGAAGACAACCTATCGTTCAAAAACAAATGAGATTGCGGCGTTGGCACAAGGGTTTTTTAACCGGCTTCAATCGCTGATTCCTTCAAAATCCGTAAAATAAAAGTAGGAATGTTCAACAACGCGGATTTTGAAAAGGTATGGTTTTTGTTTCCACAGATCAAGACCCGATCAAGAAATTAGTCGCCCTTCAATCCCAGATTATTGCCTGTACGGCTTGTCCACGTCTTGTCGCATGGCGAGAGCAGGTTGCTGAGGAGAAAGTAAAACGCCATCAAGATGAAACTTATTGGGGAAAACCGGTTCCCAGTTTCGGGGATCCTAATGCTCGATTATTGATTATTGGTCTGGCGCCTGCAGCCCATGGGGCGAATCGTACCGGCAGGCTTTTTACGGGGGACCGTAGTGGTGACTGGCTTTTTAGAGCCTTGTATCGGGCTGGATATTCAAACCAGGAAACGCCTGTTCATCGAGAGGATGGCTTAGTTCTGACAGATAGCTATATTGTCCCCATTGTTCGATGTGCGCCGCCAGCCAATAAGCCAACAACGGCAGAAATTCACCAATGCTCTGGGTATCTGGCGGATGAGTTGAAACTCCTTCCAAACATTCAGGTTGTTGTGGCTTTGGGAAGTATCGCCTTTAATACCTTTCTCAAGGTCTATCCCCACCCTTTATCGGTTAAAAATAAACCGAAATTTGCTCACGGGGCAGAATATTCGATTTCTCCTCAACACACCCTCATTGCGTCTTACCACCCCAGCCAGCAAAGTACCTTTACGGGTAGGCTCACTGAAGCGATGTTGGACCACATTTTTGAACGGGCTAAGGTTTTGACACGGTAATTGGGATGAAGTTAGGGCTATTCCTTCGTCTGATAGATACTGCGATACCATTCAGCGAGTTTTTGATTAAATTTTTCCCCGAGGCTCTGGTGGGTTCGGAGGTAGGCAGTCAATTTTTCGGCTTTTTTTAAGTTGGCATCATACTGATTAATCAGGCGTCCCAACTGCTCTGCCGTGAAACATGGATCATGAAGCTGCTCTTCTAGAACCTGTTGCAGCGATTCAAGCTCATTGTTGATGGCAATGACTTTATCCCGTGTTTTCTGGTTTGGGTTGGGAATGAAGGCCCAGAAGTCCTCTTGCTTGGCTTTTAAAGGATGCTCATTGGGATTTGACTTAAAGGTTCGTTGTAATGCATTGTAAACGGACTGAAAGGGGTTGAGTTTTGAGATTTTTTTGTCAACGTCAATCAGTTTATGCTGAAGCAGCTTGACACGACTCTCGAAGGCCTTAATTTTGGGTTGATACTCAGGGCCTTCAAATTGCCGATAATGATCTAAAGCTTCATAAATACTTCTCAGTTCGTTGGAAATTCTTTCTCTTGCCAGATGATACCGTGTTGAGGCTGTTGGCAAATAACGTTCCATATGACTATTGGTTAACTGCGAATCCAAATGATGGAGAATCATCCCGTTTTGCTTAAATTGGGATTCTTGGTTCAGGGGTTTAAAGCCCTCACTTTGCCAGATGGGCTCCTCTCTTTTTTTAGGGCCTTTTTCATCAGTTGAATCCTGCGATTCTGAACGGTTTTTAAGGTGTTTTGAAATATAATCACTTAAGGAGCCAACCTCGTTGGCATCATCATCCCCATAAGCTTGATATTGAAAGCTGTCTTCATTAGACATATGTTTTCCCTCTCAACGATATCTTGTTTTCTTTCCATGGAATAAAAGGCACGATATTACTTGTGGTATCGTAGAAAAATGGGAAATCTTGAATGTTCGTAATAAAGGAAGTGTACGTAGAGTTGGACGAAATTCAGGTTCATCAAGCCGCAGAGCATAACTTAAAACACGTGAATCTTACGATTCCACGGGATAAATTGGTCGTATTTACAGGTGTTTCTGGCTCTGGAAAATCTTCGTTGGCATTTGATACGATTTTTGCTGAAGGGCAACGTCGATATGTTGAGAGCTTGAGCAGTTATGCCCGCCAATATATTGGACAATTCGAAAAGCCTAACGTGGAGCTGATTGAAGGCCTCTCGCCAGCCATTTCAATTGATCAGAAATCGACCAGCCGCAGTCCCCGTTCGACTGTGGGCACAGTTACCGAAATTTTGGATTATTTAAGGCTGCTTTACGCCAAAATTGGGACATCCCATTGCCCGCAATGTGGCCAGGAAATTTCACCCCAATCGGCTCAGCGTATCGTGGAGAGAATTCTCAATTTTCCTGAAGGCACAAGAATTCAGCTTTTGTCCCCAATGGTTCGGGGGCGCAAAGGGGAATATCGAGCCATTTTTGAGCAGCTTCGAAAAGAAGGTTTCACACGGGTTCAGGTAGATGGGGAAACCCTTTTACTGGATGAATTGCCTGAAGACTATCGTCTTGAAAAGACAAAGACGCACACTCTTGCAGCAGTGGTTGACCGCATTGTGGTGAAAGCGGATGCCGAGAATCTGTTGATTCGGGTCACCCAAAGTGTGGAGCGGGCGCTCAAGATGTCAGATGGATTTATTTCCATTGAAAACATTGATGAAACCGATTTCCAAAAGAGAACGGCTCTCTATTCTTTAAATTTGGCTTGTCCAACGTGTGATATGGGGTTTGAAGAGTTGGCTCCCCGGCTATTCAGTTTTAATAGCCCCTATGGGGCTTGCTCAGCCTGTGAAGGCTTGGGGATTAAATTGGAGATTTCAGAGCCGTTATTAATTCCTGATCCAGAAAAAAGCTTGTCTGAAGAAGCCATTACCCCATTTAAAAAGCTATTAGGGCGTTATTACAATCGCTACATCAAGGGAATTTCGAAACAGCATCGTATTCGGCGTAACGTTCCTTTTCGTCAATTAACGGATCGAGAAAAACGCCTTTTGCTGTATGGCGAAGAAACCTCTGAAGCACAGAATATCTTAAACCAGGTGGCTGAATCATTAGATTTTTCCAATAAAGAAGCTGATGACGATCTGTGGGAGGATTTTGCCACGGGTTTTGATGGCGTGATTCCCATGTTAAAACGTCGATATTTATATGGCTCTAATGCCCAAAAAGAATACATTGAGGAGTTTATGGATGAAGTCACGTGCCCTGTTTGTCAAGGAGCCCGACTTAAGCCCATCAGCTTATCAGTTACGTTGGGAGAATACTCCATCTATCAGTTGGGAGAGCTTTCTTTAAAGGAAGCCCATCAATTTTTATCTGAATTACCGGTAGGGTTATCGGATTATCAGATGGCCATTGGGCGTGAGCCTCTATATGAGGCGCAATCTCGGCTTCGATTTTTAAGGGATGTGGGGTTGGAATATCTCACCCTAAACCGCCGGGCATCCACCTTATCGGGTGGAGAAGCACAACGGATTCGCTTGGCTTCCCAAATTGGGGCGGGACTGTCAGGTGTTTTATATGTGCTAGATGAACCCAGTATTGGGCTCCATCCCCACAATAATACCCAGCTTATTGCCACATTAAAGCAGTTGCGAGATTTAGGTAACACCATGATTGTGGTAGAACACGATGAGGAAACCATGCGGGCCGCAGATTGGATTGTGGATATCGGACCAGGGGCAGGTCGCCATGGGGGAGAAGTCATTGCCAGCGGCCCTATCTCAGTCATTGAAGAGCAAAAACGCTCTGTTACGGGCCAATATCTTTCTGGAAAACGCAAACTGGTTCCGCCTAAAACTGTTCGAGCCGGTTTGGGTAAATTTATTACCCTCAAAAATGCCACTTTACACAATCTACAAGATGTGACAGTTCGTTTTCCCTTGGGTAAATTCATGTGTGTTACGGGACTCAGTGGCTCCGGAAAATCCACACTGGTGTTTGACTTGTTGTTCAATATTTTGCAGCATCACTTTGGGAAACATCGGGTGAAACCTACCGGTTATGGTAGCATTTCAGGTTTGGAGCATCTGGATAAATTTATCCAGATTGATCAATCTCCCATTGGGCGAAGTCCTCGGAGTAACCCGGCGACTTATACCGGTATTTTTGACCCCATTCGGAACCTTTTTGCCAATTGTGAAGAGGCGAAGATGAAAGGCTTTCGGCCAGGGCACTTTAGCTTTAATGTGGCTCAGGGACGATGCCCTGATTGCCATGGGGATGGCATGATTCGGGTTGAGATGAACTTCTTGCCCGATGTATATACCCCATGCAGTACGTGCCAAGGGGCTCGCTATAACAAAGAAACCCTTGAGGTTACCTACCATGGCAAGAATATTGCCGACGTGCTTCGGATGACCGTTGAAGAAGCCGTTGATTTTTTCACTGACCATCCCCATATTCAGCGACAATTAACGGTTTTAAAGGATGTGGGGCTTGGGTATATTCAGTTGGGGCAGCCTGCCACCACTCTTTCTGGTGGGGAGGCACAGCGCATTAAGCTTGCTACTGAGTTTTGTAAACGCTCTACGGGAAAGACCCTTTACTTATTGGATGAACCCACCATTGGGCTTCATTGGCAAGACTTAGAGAACCTTCTGCACATTTTGAATCGGCTGGTTGATGCAGGGAATACGGTGATTGTGATTGAACATAATCTGGATTTAATTAAAATGGCGGATCACATTATTGACTTGGGGCCAGAAGGCGGCAATGGGGGCGGTGAAATCATTGCCCAGGGAAGCCCCAGCGAGGTGGCAAAGCATGCCACCTCGTATACGTCCCACTACCTGCGTCAAATACTTTCAGAATAAGTGCTTTTAACTCTGTGTTGTTTGATAGTCTGGGTTTTCAGCCAGAAACTGTTGCCGGGCATCTAAATTCACTCCCGGCGCTTGCCCAAAAAGAGATTCTCCAAACGAGGTGTCTGCAAACGCGTTTTTCTCAGGGTTGTCAAATTTTTGCGGTTTGTACAATGGGTCAGAAAGAGGGTTTTTGACACTGACAAACTGATCCGCTACCAAAGTTTCTGCGACAGGTTGTCTTAAAAATGAAGATGGCTCGATGAATGGTGTTGATTGAGAAGGTTGTTTCCCGACTTGCGTTGGCAAAAGGGGTAAATCTGCGTTTGACTTTATACTGGTTTGAGGAAGACTTCGATTTTTTTTTGATAATCCATTCGGTAACCCAGTTCCACCAACAGAGTGATCCATGTTTCCCATATACCCACAGCCTCTTAAAGAAATTATTTTTCTATGTATATAAAAACAGTTTCTAACTTTTTGTTGATACTATATTTAAAAATGTAACCAAGATGCTGAATATTGCAGGGAAATAAGCCTCATCGGCTTCAAGGAGGGATAGAGTAGAGGAGGGACTCCTCCAATTGGGGTATAAATTAGCGTAGAGGATTAAAAGGCTATGCACCTGGGGAATATTCTATGTGAGAAGTTTGAAGTTAGTGTTTCATTGCTAGGTTTTTTGAATGAGTAAGAGGGGATATGACTGGTGAAAGACGTAGAAGCTCAAAATAGGGCCTCTGGCATGGCGCATTGTTTGAACGAACCCGCATGGGCGAAATGCCTTCAGTGTGATGTCAATAAAACGGCTCTCAATTTGTTAATCCAGGACGATCCGGCCAAAAGGCGAAAGGTCTATCTGGAATTTGGGAGTGCTAATCCCCATGAGGTTTTGGAAACCTTAAAGCGTGCCGGGTTTGATATGTCCTCTTTGAAACGACTTAAGGAAATCCCGGCCAAGCGATCAACCTCTATCAAAGGGTTAAGCTGTTTGATTAAAGGATCCGCCAGGGCGATTCTGAAGTTTTTGCAGAATAATCCTAAAATTCTCTTGGTCAGCATTGATTTACCGGAATACTCTTGGCTGAGTTGTAATTCTGGTCCCCTCTCTTTTTAATTCGCCATAGGTTTCTCTCTTAAGGCGGATTTTAGGCGCCGCCATTTTGATAAAAGTCTGCTAAACTAGACTTGATCCCAGGTGAAGTGAGGCTTTTTGAGTCATCAGCGCCTTTTATTTTTATCGAAAGCCAACAATAACTGGGAAGCCCATGTGTTATTGAATCGCCGTTCTTTGGAGTATTCACCGTGGATTTGTATCCTGGGGTAAAACTGGTTCCCACCGAAACCCCTATTGTAATTTTGGCGGAAGGCTGTTTTGGGATGCCGCAATCGAAAACAGGAACGGGTGTTATTCGTTATGGGGATTGGCCTGTTGCCGCTGTGATTGATAGCCAATATGCCGGAAAAACCGTACAAGATATAACATCTATCCCTTCTCAGGCCCCTATTGTTGCCACCTTGGTAGAGGCGCTTCAGTCTAGCTTAAGGCCAAAGGCCTTGTTGATTGGTACTGCTCCCATGGGTGGCGGTCTCCCGGATTTATACAAAGCGGTTGTGAAGGAAGCCATTGAAGCTGGCTTACATGTAATTAGCGGGCTGCATATTTTTCTCAATGAACTCCCGGAACTAAAAACGCTAGCGGGTCAGAAGGGAGTAACACTCTGGGATGTCCGTGACGTGGGGCAGGAAAACATTGTGGCACAACAGCTTTCTCGTCCCGAATCGGTGAAAGTGATTACCATGGTGGGAACCGATTGCTCAGTGGGTAAAATGTTTACGGCCTTGGAAATCAATCAACAGCTTAACAAACTTGGGCAACCTTCCCAGTTTGTGGCTACGGGCCAAACCGGTATTATGATTTCCGGATCTGGTATTCCGTTGGATCGGGTGATTGGAGACTTTATGGCTGGTTACATTGAGCAGGCCATTCAAGCAACTATTGAAACACATCATCCTCGGTGGGTCATTATTGAAGGGCAGGGGTCCCTCTTACATCCCGCCTACTCAGGCGTCACCATGTCTTTGATTCACGGGTCTGCGCCAGACGGGTTGGTACTCTGTCATAATCCAAAACTAAAAGCCATTCGCAATTTTGATAAAATCCCATTGCCTAGCTTGTCTCAATTTATTCAACTCTATGAATCAGCAGTGGGATGGATTAAACCTGCTAAAGTTTACGGGATCTCTCTGAATACCAGTGCTTTTTCAGAGGAAGAGGCCATCAGTCTGATTAAAACCTATGAGGCGGAAACAGGCCTCCCAGTGACAGATCCCGTTCGGTTTGGCGTGGATAAAATTGTTGAGGCCCTTAAAAAAGCGTTTTAGTGAGAACGAAATTCTGGTAAAATCACACATATTGCTTCTGTTTGGATGGGGAGATTTTTGCAATGGATCAATTTCAATTTTATCCTGTAGAGCTGCCGTGTGAGTTCGATTTTACAATTTCTCGCGGAACTCAAAAGGTAGCGAGGCATGTTTTTGTCGAGTTAACCTATACCCATCAAGGGAAAACCTTTACTGGGATGGGTGAAGCGGTGCCATGTGAATTTTATGGCGATACCCAGGCGTCTATCCTCGATTTTTTAGGGTGGGTTCAAGAAGAAAATCTGCTTGCCCCTTTAACACCTTTTGATATCCAGAAATTTAATGACACCTTTCGCCAGTTTCCAGGACAAATGCCCGCTAAGGCGGCCATTGAAATGGCAATCTATGACTTAATGGGGCAAATCACGAATCAACCCTTGTATCGCCTTTTTGGCCTGAATGGGAATAAGATCCCTAGATCTTCTTATACTATTGGGATTGCGAGTATCGATGAAATAAAACACAAGACCCATGTTGCTTTGGAGCGTGGCTACGATATCTTAAAAATCAAAGTGGGCGGGCCGCAAGATCTGGAAACCTTGAAAACGATTCGTTCTATCGTACCGGATACTGTTGCAATTCGTGTGGATGCCAATGCTGCCTGGCTGCCGGATGATGCTATTAATATGTTTCCCATTTTAGAAGAATTTGGGGTGGAATTTGTGGAAGAGCCCTTACAGATGGATGTTCCGATGTCTGAGCGGATGCGGGTTAAAGAATCGTCGCCATTACCGCTTTTAGCGGATGAAAGCGTTCATGTTTTAACCGATATTCCCCTTGTGGCGCAATGGGTGGATGGGGTGAATTTAAAATTAACCAAAACCGGGGGGAGT
>JANWIO010000009.1 GCA_025449835.1 Vampirovibrionales bacterium | reverse complement strand
TTTCTTCTTTTTTAGGATCCGCCACCAGTTTTTCAATGAGTTGATGGAGATCAACCACTTCTTGCAGGTGTTCCCCACGAAGAACCGGTGGGAGAGCGTCGCATAAGGGAAGCAATTCTTCCAACGACCCTGTCTCATGGCCTTGAAATTCGGGTTCTAATGCCAATGTTGGTGCTAATTGTTTTAAGTCTCTTCCCTCTGCCAGGTACCAGGTGGGCAAGTTGGCGTTGAGATAGCGGGTAATCTTTGCCATGGTGGCTAATTTCTCCAGGCCAATTGGAAAATACGCCAGGTCATCAGCCCATTCTTTCAGTGCAGTATTTTTGAGACCTTGGCTATAATGTTGTAAAGCTGGAGATTGGTAATCAATCAGATTGGCTAAAGCCGCTAGGCTTTGGGAATGTTTGTATTGGCCGTTGGCATCGGTTTTTTGGGACAGTTGAGACAATGTCATTGCAGCATCAATAAGACGTTTTTGTTGTGCTACCAAGCTCTCCTCGTTATCGAGATCTCGGATAAAGGTGACGTGTGGTGCCTCTAAAATGGACGCCAGAACGGGAGCGTAGTTGTCATCTCCCCAGGCACCAGCAAGAGCCATCAGGACTTGAAGGCTATGATTAACCAGGCTGGGTGCCATCAATGATTTCCGTTGGAGCGCTAAAGAAGCCTGGTGAAGAAACTGAAGCTGATTCTCAGCAATCTCTTTCCGGGTGGTTTCAATATCAGTAACCCTGTCCAAAGCCGTTTCATTATTGTCAAAAACACCTGAGAGCTTCAAAGCTTCGCAAGTTGCAGGGTCAAGGTCACGACAACTTCCCTGTAAACCGGCTTGATACACTCCTTTTGTGAATTGAAGTCGTAAAGCCCGGTTTGCATAGACATCCATTCCCTCATACTCATCTTCTAAAAGGGCTTTATACCGTGCAAGTTTGGCTGCTGACCCGCCTGTCAATTTATCTCTTCCCCAAGCTGTCAGGAGATCGATGGTTTGGGATTTCTGCTGCCCTTCTGTATCTTCGAAGAGCCCTTCCTTGAGGAAGTCTTGATACAGATGGGTCAGTTGTTTCACCCCAGGATTATCCAAGGTGTCATTATCCAGCGGTGCAAGATACTTCATGGCACGGGTTTCAAATGTTTTCGAAACGGATTTATCTTGCAGTTTCGCCAACAGACAGCTTTGGTAAAATTTTTGTTCCAGGGCTTGGGAGCTTTTATCAGACGATTTTGCACTGAGCAAAATCTTTTTAAGGGCTTGCTTTGCGTTTGAATCATTTTTGATTGGCGCCAGGAGCGTGTCCTCAAAAAGTAGTTTGATGGCTTCCTGATTCAACCCATTTGGCCCTTTAACTTGCTGGATGAGCGGCATGAAATCATTTTTTGAATATGCTGAAATGACTGCACGGTCCAGTGGACTTAACGAGAGTTGCATCGGTTGCCGAAGAAACCTGTCTTGCAGGCTTTGGATTTTTTCTTGAACAGCTCGAACCTGGATGGGTTGGGGGGCGTTAAACCATCCCCTCAAAAAAGACTCAGTTAGAAGGCTATCGTCTTTGGCAGCATCTTCAGGTGGAATCAGCGGGGATTGCATTTGTTGCGAGAGACGGGGATTCATATGATAGCGACGAATTTGCCATTGCAGGGCATTGCCCAGAGCGTCATTTCGCAACAATGCCGATAAGGCAGTTGCTCTGACGGTTGTCCCCTCTTTAACAGTTCCCTTGGGCGGAATATAATTCATCAATTTCTGAGCGAACAGTACCATTGCTTTTAAACTCCCATGCCCTGCGAGTTGGACAATGGCTAGGGTTGCGGTGGAGGCAATTTCGGGTGTGGTGCTATTTAAAAATGGTTCTACAGCATCAACAACTGTGTCATTTCCTTCCTCACCTGCCAAACGCAAAGCAGATTGCACAGATTTTGTATGGTTGGGCCGAGAGGGCGATGCTAAAAGTTGATTCAGGCGCTTGATAATGGCATTATCCTGAAGATTTTCCTGAACCCGACTCCATAAGGCCGGGCTTGCTTTAAGGTGACTCTGAAGCGCTGGGTCTTTCAATGCATTTGTCACGATATTTTGGATCACCGGTGCCTTCATTGTCATGACCGATTGCGCAAACGCAAAAAGCGCTTCTTCTTCACCCCGTTTTGCCATCTGGATAATGGCCTGGGTAGTATTCAGCCGAAGATCTAAATCGGTGCTCTCAAGATAGGGTGAAATAAATTCCACCAATTTACCACTGCCCTGGTTTCCAGCCTTATTTATTGCCTCAAGTAGTGTGTCTCGGTGATCGGGATGCAACAGTTGGAGCGTCAGCGCTTGGTCTGGGTCATTGGGTATAATACTTCCAAAGCGAAGGCTTGGCATAAAACGGTCCGGTTGCGAGACAAAGTGGCCCTTGTTGGACCGTTGTTTAGATGTATTTATTATTGTGGCAAAAGGCTTAATCGAAATTGGTTTCATTGAGAGGCTCCTGTGACTCGGATTTTATCCCCGAAAAGGCTCAGGCTCTTTGGGGCCTATAACGGGTGGCTTTGATGTATGCTTTGTCGCTTTAGGCAAGGGCCTAACATCAATTGGTTGTGATGGATAAAGCGCATTGGGAAAGCCGGGTTCAGGTTCTTGAGGGAGCATGGGGCCAGCTTTCGGGTCTTGAGGTGTGTTTTTCGCAGTGGTCATGACAAATCAGCTTCCTTTTAGAGATGTTGCATTAAACGGAAAACATAGTTGAAAATTGCGCTTTAGGCCTCTTGATATTAAGGAATGTTAATTTGAGGACCCTCAAAATGGGTGAGAACCTTGAGGTGGATGGCCTTTCCTCTGAAGTTGCATTAAAATGAAACGATGGAACGCGCCAAGTTATCAATTTCGCCGCTTTTTCAAGGGCAACTCAAGGAAGCCTTGATGCAGGCAGGTGCCTGTGAGGAAAAATCAGAGCAAAATTGCCATTATCGGCTCGATTTTAATACGTCAGCAGGTTGGGTTCGGGTAAAACAATTTACCAATGGCACCTTTTACCTGGAAGCCACTGATAAACAAACGTATGAAAAGCTTCTCAGTGTTGTTCAAGAGGTTACGGGAAGCCGGGCTTCTGAAAGCGTTACCTCAAAAGCGCCTAAGAAATCTTCCAAGGCGTCTGATGATACCCGTGGCTTTTTGGGGTTAGATGGCCCCTATATTGGTACCGATGAATCCGGGAAAGGCGATTATTTTGGCCCCTTGGTGATTGCCGGGGTGTATACCACACCCGAAATCTCCGAAAAACTCAAGGCCCTTGGGGTGATGGATAGCAAACGCTTAAAAGATGCCCAAATGAAGCAGATGGCCCAGCAAATTAAAGCCTTACTTACGCCCAATGCCTTTGAAATTATTGAAATCGGCCCTAGCAAATACAATGACCTATACGATCGGTTTAAAAGTGGGGGTAAAAATCTCAATCATCTCTTAGCGTGGGGTCATGCCAAGGTGCTGGAGAACTTATTGGCGAAGAATCCCACCTGTACTCAGGCTATTGCCGATCAGTTTGGCAGCGAGCATTATATCCGATCGCAGCTCCAAAACAGGGGAAAACAGATTACACTTCACCAAACTCCTAAGGCCGAAGCCAATATGGGGGTAGCCGCCGCCAGTATTTTGGCGCGGGTTCGGTTTGTGGAAAAACTGGATGCCTTAGGCCGAAAATATGGCACAACCCTTCCGCCAGGGGCGGGTACACCCGTATTAAATCGAGCCAAAGCCTTGGTAAACACTCATGGGTCGGGAATTCTTAAAGAGATTGCGAAGCTGCATTTTAAAACCACCGCTGCATTACAATAAGTGACATCTCCCAAAATTTTAAGAAATGTAAAAAACATCCGAGTGAAAAGCCAAAACTTCTAAGTAAACCGGTATAGTGGTAAACGAGGGTTATTTTGTACCGAACGACGAAAAATCGTTCTAAGAAGGTGGTTTCTTTTTTTGAAGGATATTTGTTTAATAGTAATTTAGTCCTTGAGAAGAAACTGAATCAACCAATAGGGGTAAGGAGTATTCCAAACATGGGAATGAGCATCCAAACATATCAGCCATTGCCTGCTCAGCGTGGTGGTTTTCGTGTATCTTCTCCAGTTTCACAGCCACTTTCTGTATCAACAACACATCATCAATCTCACCCTATCCGCTTTGCAGGTGCGCAAAGCACCAAACGAATGGGGCTTTTCGCTTATGTGCTCAACGAACTCCATTTTTATGGCTCGATTTTTCTCTCGGCCATTATTTGTTCCTATATTAAAAACCCAAAACTCGTGAATTATTGGGAAAATAAAGCCATTTATCTGCCCACCCGATCGGCATCCATTGACGCCCTGGATTCGAAGGCTTTGAGACAAAACATCATCGATAGCTATTTTAAGGCAGGTGCCGGTGGCCCAAAGCTGAATGGTTGGTATGTCCCAGCACCCAAAAACTCTAAAAAACCGACGGTAATTATTGCCCATGGAAATCATGGCACCATGAATCGCCGAGAAGATATTATGGAAGCCTTTATGAAACGCGGGTATGGGGTGTTTGCTTTTGATTATCGGGGCTTTGGTAAAAGTGAAGGCAAACCCTCTGAAACGGGGCTTTACGAAGATTTCAAAGCTGCCAGCGATTTTATTGCCCATCACCCATCTCATCCTGTTCCAGTGAACGATCAAATCCCCTTGGGAGAATCCTTGGGCGGTGGCGTTGTTGTGGGCTCCCTTCACAATATGGGTAAAACCAGGCCGCCCTATAAAGCGGTGTTACTCTGTTCCACTTTTACTTCCCTTCCCAATGTGTTTGCCTATATGAAAAAGAGTCTGGGTATCCCGGCCGGTTGGCTTCCCGTGGAAAAACGCATGCAGCAACATTTTGCCTCCATCGATAAAATTCAAGGTATCCAGGAACCGTTATTGGTGGTTCATGGCTCAAAAGATGCCGATATTCCCCATGAGATGAGTGCAGCCTTGTATCAAAAGGCAACGTCTCAGCATAAAGATCACCTTTTGGTGAAAGATGGTACCCACACAGGGTTATTTAGTTTGAAGCCAGATCAAATTATTGACCATTTGGAGGCCTTACTCGCCAAAGCTGATGGCTCTAAATGGGATAAAGCAGATTCGCAAACTTTAACCTCATAGCCAAGATTTGTCGGTTTTGTAACTCTGATGCCCTTATTCGCCTTTAGGGTTTTTATGAATCCGCTTGAACATTTTTTTAGTGGTTTTGGCGTTGCTTATTTTGTTTGAAGAAATGTTAAAGAATCGTCAGGCCGTGTATTTTGAGAATTGCATTTATCGTAATATTTATCCCAATCCATATTTTTTAATTTTTGGGAGATAAAAACAGGAGGCCTCCAAGCATGTCATCTCCTCTTTCTGCAATCATATTCAGGAATCCAGGAGCTTGGCCTAGAAGCCAATCGACTCAAGCTTTTAAATCTGCTTCAGCCGATACGGTTTCCATTCGCTTTGGGATTAAACGAATCAAAGCCATCGAAGAATTTTTAGATGCCGCTAAACTGGGCGACAAAGCCACCCTATTAGGATTTTTACATGGCCCCATAAAATCCGGCCAGCTTGGTATTGATGTCCAAAATATCGTAGGTCATACTGCTTTACACGAGGCTTCGACATCGGGCCAACTTGAGTTGGTTCAAGCCCTCCTGCAAGCAGGAGCCAATGCGAATGAGCAAAGTTTTACTCGTGAGATCGCTTTACATGGGGCAGTTCGGAGCGGAAGCCTTAAAGTGGTTCAAGCACTGCTTCAAGCCCAGGCCAATCCCGATTTACCCAACAGCGATGATTTTACCCCCTTACACATTGCCACCATTCAACAACGTGGCGATATTGCACAAGCCCTTTTGAGTGCTAAAGCGAACCCAAATGCTAAGAATAAGTGGGGATTAACTCCTTTGCACCTTGCTGCCCAGCGAGGAAATATTGAAATTGTTCGATTACTGCTTCAAGCCAACGCCGATGTAACCCTTAAAGATAAAAAAGGAAAAACGGCATTGGAATGGGCGACTTACGCACAACATCCCCTCATAATAAGTCTTATTTTGCAGGCAACCCCTCCGCCTATAGGATTTTCTCCAAGCGAAAAAAAAGCCTATTTCAGAGCCTTAACCTTACAGATCGAAGACTAGCAACGTAAAGAATTAATCGGGATCTTTGGGAAGAACGCCGAGAATATACTGCTTTAAAAAAGTCAGGGCATACTCACTGAACAACTGCTTTTTCATTGTTCGATGCAAAGCGGCGTCCACTTGAACCCGTTTGACTATGGGCTCTTTGCTTAGGCCATCCAATCCACTAAAGGCCGCTCCTGCAAAATCATCGCCCCACCGATTGCACCCTGCCAGCCCTGTTATTGAAAGGCCGATTTTGGCCCCGGTTGCTTGTCGAATTCCTGTGGCCATATCGGCCGCCGTGCGTCGGTTATAAGGTCCGTTTTCAGCGAGGAAATCGGCATCCACGGCCAAAGCTTTTGTTTTGGCTTCGTTGCTGTAAGTTATAATATTGTGATTAACGCAGTGAGAACTGCCTCGAATATCCGTCAATCGAGAGCTGATCAAACCCCCTGTCGCTGATTCGGCGGTGGCCATGGTGAGTTTCTTCTTGAAAAGCAGCTTAACGATCTCCCGTTCCAAGGGTAAACCAAAGGGCTTTAAAAACTGATCTCGAAGCTGAAGTTTAAAGCTCAGTGGGTGAAGAACCCCATCGGTGTCAATAAAATCTGCGCCGGTTTCTGCTAAAGCTTGATGAAGCTGCCCGCGGAGCTTTGGATTTTCGCCATAATCCATGGTGGCCGATTTCAAGTTATGCCCAAGGGTTAGTGTCAATGGCAATTTTCGAGAGGTGTATTTTTTGACGATGGCTCGAAGCTGCCCAACTGTTGTGGTTTTTAAGAGCTCAATGACAGACTCTTGTGCTTCCAGGTAGGGCGGAATGGCGTCTTTGGATTTTGCTACGAGTTTGGCTTTAAGATAATCTTGTTGTAGCCGGTTATCGCCAACAGTTTGTACCCTAATTTCTCCAGAAAACCGACACGCACCAATCTGCATTGTCATGATTGAGGGGCTCCTTTTGGGCACACATGCAATACCCTTAAAATAACGCCCTCAAGATGAGGTATTGCCCACGGGACACAAAATTGTAACAAAATTTAATATCGCTTTGCGTTGTCATCAAAAATGAAGTGCGACAGCTTTTTTAAGGGCACATATAGCCAAGGAATCTAAGGATTATGTCTTTTCATAAGTGTTTTTCTATAAGTGTATAAAGAAAGGATGGTTCAAGACATTACCCTGTTATTTTTATTGAGCATCTTGTATTGTATTAAGCTTTGCTGAGAATTACTGGGCGTATAAAGCGAATCTGTCCCGAATGTTCCTATTATATCTGATTAAAAACACTCTACAATTATTTGTTGTTAGATAATGTATAATATATTGAACGTTCCCATGTTTAAACGTCACGAGACCGATGGATATTACTGCCTATCAAACAACAATTACAAAAGCCTCTCGACAAGAGTTAAATTGTCACAAGTCAGCGGTTATCTGGCTCACAGGGCTTAGCGGTAGCGGTAAATCAACCATTGCAAATGCCCTTGATGAAAAATTTTATGAACGATTAATTCGTTCTTATGTTTTAGGTGGGGATATTATACGGCAGGGGTTGTGTAAAGACTTAGGATTTAGCCATTCAGACCGCTCTGAAAACATACGACGTGTTGCTGAAACAGCCAAACTCTTTATAGATGCGGGGCTTATTGCAATTGTCGCTGTTATCTCTCCGTTTCAAGAAGATAGAGCAGTGGCCCGGCAATTATTTGAGCCTGAAGAATTTATTGAAGTCTACGTCAAATGTCCCCTTGAAACTTGTGAATCACGGGATCCAAAGGGGCTCTACAAAAAAGCCAGACTCGGGAAACTATCGGGCTTTACAGGCATTGACTCACCCTATGAAGCACCTGTTAATCCAGATATTATTATAGAAACCGATAAAATAACTGTTGAAGAAGCATGTTGGCAAATTATTCAACACCTTGAAAGTAGACAACTGCTTTCAAAAGAGAATGATGATGAGTAACATTGTGTAAATAAGGGGTAAGTGATGGAACAAGCCTATGCAGATGAAGTAAATAGCCTGCTTCCCAAGGAAGCATTTCCAGGGCAAACGGAAACGGTGCAATGCCTTTTGGATTTTATTGAACGCCAAAGTCGCAAAGAGCCCCCTGAAAAAGTTTTTGAGCTAATGACATCATTCATCACAGAACATCCTGAGATTGACATGAACCAGTTGAATCGCTATTTACGCTGCTTTCTCTATCTTCAGGAAAATTTAAAACAGGCCAAGCCCCGCTCAGAATCTCTGGAAATGCTGTATCGCTTTCATCAAAAGCCGGTTGCATTTCTCCATATTCCTAAAACAGGCGGCACCTATATCCGCATGCAACATGCACTTGGGCAGCCGGTACTTTCCCCTATGGTGATTTGGCCAGGTCATGTTACCGTGATTGAAACCCCCTATTTTGATTATGACAAATTAAACCTTCAGCCAACGGGTATCGACTTCCTGGACAATCAGGTAAACGAACTTTTCCGTATTCATTTAAAAGAGGTTGCCATCCCCATTGAAGAAGCCCGACAATGCTTTATTTTAGCGTCAGTACGAAACCCATTTGCCACCTTTGTCAGTCTGGAGCAACATATGCTAAGACGAGCTCGTAATGGTGAAATTCTGGTTCGTAATCATGATATTGTGGGGAAAGGCTTTGAATATTTCTTAAAGTCGTTAATAGAGCGTTCTGGTGACCAGTGGCGATTTCCCCAATTTTTTACGGATAAAGGTAATTGGGTCGTGGATTGGGTTGCACGAACAGAAACCCTGGATAGTGATCTGGAACGATTTGCACACGAACAGCATCTTACGTATCGGCCAGGTCAACGTCATAACGTTGGCGACTATGAGAAAGATTATCGTCAATATTACACAGATGAACTTATTGATTTGGTGTATCAAACATGTAGCCGTGAACTCAAACTGTTTGGGTATGACTTTGATGGGGTAAATCTTGAAAAAGCCATCGTCAAAAATGAAGTATCACCCGAGTTTAAAGAGGATATTAAGTTTGATCTTAAGACGAACACCCTAACCATTGCCGGTGAAATTTTTGAATAACAGATACTCAAATCAATGCTTTTTGACGCTCTGTGGTTAATAAGTGATAATAAGCTCTTTCAAATTCATAAAGCTTGTTTTCTCGCTGGCCAAGAATGCCAGGCTTAGATACAGACGATAGTAGATTTTGTGCGCCCTCAACGGCACGAATATCCTCCATAAAAATTTTTAATGATCCGGTGGCCAATTGAAATAAAAAATCGGGGCCAATTTTTTCGAAGTTTAAAATTTCATCCATATACTGGGTTAGCATTTTATTTTGTTTATCGCTACCTTGTTTCAAAGCGCTTGTTTGCCTTGCCGGTAGAAGCCAATAATAAATATCCGTTTTATCAGGAGAAATGGGATGGTAATGAACAAAGTTAAACCAATACCCCATATGTGAAGTAATGAGTGCATTGGGCCACAAGTATAAATGCAGATATCCAGGTATTTTATCGGTATGCCGTATGGGCCAGTATCGGCTGTAAGTATTGATATTATACTGAACGCAGTCATCAGAATACTCAACATTAAATTTTGCATGCCTTAAAGCATAATCCCTGTGTAAATCTTCTTGTTCTGCCTCAAAGGGATGGTGTTCCCAGTATGTATGAACATATCCAGTGGGATCTAAGGAAGATACAGGATGGACGAACTCAGCATGAATATCATCAAAAACATTGTGAATGAGTAATTTCCAGTTACAATGGGCCTCAATTTTATGATGAAAATAGATATCATCAATGGATTGCCCAATATCTGAGAGCAGATCCCACCATTCCCCCATTTGTTCTTTTAAGCTTAATCCGTCTGGGTTGATTCGAACAAAAACCAGATTACCGCAAAGTTCAACTGGAAACTGTTGTAAACACAAATGCTTTTTTTCTTCTTCGGCAATAGGGTAAAAAGCCAGATTATGAGGAATCCCAACGGGGTAGCCTTCATTGTTGTATTGCCAACCATGATAAGGGCATATTAAACGACGGTTACCTTTATCTGCTGCCTGCACAGGCGAAAACCGATGAGAGCAAACATTTAAAAAGGCTGCAATTTGCCCATTCACATTATGAACAACAACCGGAATCCCTGCAATTTCACGGGTGACGAAATCATTTTCATTTTTCAAATCGGCTTTAAAACAAAAAAACTGCCATGTTGTATTAAACAGCCGTTCTCGCTCTACTTCGAATAAAGATTCAGAAGTGTAATATTCTGGTGGAATAACCGTTCGCTTGTTTGTGATGTCACTCATAATTAACCGTTTTGAGAAACCTGATTAATTTTAACGCCAACAGAATAGCCTCTTGCATTATAACCAATGTATTCATAAGCCATATGCCGCTCATGAATAAATTCTTGGAAGGCTTTAAACTCATACATTTCCCAGCCAGGATAATTATAATATTCATCAAATACAATAATGGTTCCGGGTTGAATCCGATCCGCTAGCGTCTCTAAAACATATTTTGTAGAAGAATAGAGATCGCAATCAATATGCAGAAAGGCAACATTTCCTGGATGGTCACTCAAAAATCCAGGAAGCACATCGGAGAACCAACCGGGATAAAGCACAACATTTTCTTTGACCTCAGGGAGTTGACCATTTAATGAGAATTTTCCGGCACGGCTATCGACTTTCCAGTCTTCAGGGAGGCCATAAAAAGAATCAAACCCATGGACTTCCTGGTTTACAGTTGAGGCAATGACATTGACTGACCACCCTTTGTGTACTCCAAACTCCAGATAAAGTCCGTCTAATTTAACTTGGCTCAATGCAAATTCTAATAGTTTTCGGGTTCCAACGAAATCAATGCCAAAGCAAGTGTTCTCTCCGCCTTTAAACGCTTGTGCAAAAGACATATTCTCTAAAACGTATTGTGCAGATGCCTGAGAAGCCCTTACGCAGGTTTGTATTTCCATATCATGGGCCAAAGTTGCATAATTTTCCCATTCATTTTTAAGCAGGGTGTTTAGCTTGCCATCTATTCGATCAAGAGAATCAGGCAAAGCCCAAAGCTGACGAATCACTCGTTTTAATTGTTTAAACTGCTTTTGCAACTCATACCTCACTCATTGCTTCATTAAATTCACTTAAAATCAACAATGTTGGATAAAACGGTTATTTTGATTCAACACGACTACCTATTGAAGAAATCATGCATTACTTTCTAGGGATCTTGCAAGCGTAAATTTCAAAAGTGGGTTCAGAATTTTAACCCAGTGAGGGTTTACAAGGCATCAACGTGGTTACTAAAGTGAAAATGGGAGGGCTTATTAGCGTTTGTCAACAACAACACCGGTTGCCCTCAACAGAGGGTTACTCAAGGTGCTTTGAGAAATATTGTGCGTTATTTTATCAAAGGCTTGAAAATAAGAATATTCCGCAATTTCAACCCCTTCCAAGACTTGGCAACCTGAAAGCACAGTTGAAAACGGAGCAAGCTTGGCGGATCGGTATACTTCGGCACACGCGCCAATATAGCAGTTATCACCAATGGTTACGTTTTGGCCAATAAAGGCTCGTGCGTTGATAATCACGTTATTGCCAATCTGTGTACCGGGTTGAATGGTTGCATTTTCTAAAAGGATGCAATGCTCACCCATGGTAATTTGTTTTTGATTGATACTGGGGTGAACAAATGAAGCCAATGAATACCCAAGTGCTTTTGCCTCTTGCATAAATTGGTAGCGGTTTTGATTAAATTGAGAGTATTCAACGGTGATACAGATGGCATGGTCATCAGGTGGATAAAGTTGAAGGAGTTGATCAAACGCAACTAAGGGGTAGCCAAAAGCCGTTTCTCTGTCTTTATAGGGAGGGCTCACCGTAAATGCAACCACTTCATAATCAGATTCATTGTTAAAATAATGAGTCATCATCTCGGCAAAGGGACTGATACCGAAAAGAATTAACTTTTTAGGCTGGTGAGTTTTTTTCATGGACTAACGCTTTCTATAGACGAAATATTCTTAAAGCTGCCAATAAAGCAGGAGGTTTTGTTTTCGGTTTGAATAACCTACGAAGAAGTTAATCACAATGTTACAATCTTTGTCTTTTTTTGCCAAACCAGTTCTACCTTTGAGTAGTTTAGCCGATTTTTCGTCGTATTTTAGGGGCTGTCCAAGAGTACTCATGAGTTCTCAATAGGATTTTGAGCCCATTGCGGGAGAAGTGTTTGAATAAAAACGGATTTAGCGTAGAATGAATAAAGAGTTGAGTCGCTTAGCGTTGGGAAGTCTTATCCACCATGGATCAGGTGAGTACGCTGGAAGAAGAAAGCTTGTATATCATCCGAGAGGCCTATCATAAGATAGAAAATCTTGGGATGCTTTGGTCTATTGGGAAAGATTCCACGGTTTTGATGTGGCTTACCCGAAAAGCCTTTTTTGGGCACGTTCCATTTCCGGTTATTCACATTGATACCAGTTTTAAAATCCCAGAAATGATTGCATACCGTGATCGTATGGCTGAGGAATGGGACTTTAACCTGATCGTCGGCCAAAATACTGAAGCCCTGAAAGAAGGCATGGATTACACCAAAGGGCGATTGAACTGTTGTTCGGCTTTAAAAACGGCAGCCCTTAAACAAGTGATTGCGCAACATCAAATAGATGGCATTCTTCTGGGGATTCGCCATGATGAGGAAGGAAGCCGAAGCAAAGAACGGATTTTTAGCTCCAGAAATCAGGCCTTTGAGTGGGACATCAAAGATCAACCGCCTGAATTTTGGGATACCTATCGCACGGATTTTCCCCCTGGCGATCATGTGCGGGTTCATCCGCTTTTAAAATGGAGCGAACTGGATATCTGGCCTTACATTGAGCGCCACAATATTCCGCTCATCGATTTGTATTTCGCCAATGCCGATGGAAAACGATACCGAAGCCTGGGCTGTGCGCCATGTACATCACCTATTCAATCTCACGCTCGGTCGGTACGAGAGATTATTGAAGAGCTGGAAACCATTAAATCCAGTGAACGGGCAGGTCGAGCCCAGGACCAGGAAGATTTACACGCCATGGAAAAGTTGAGATTAGCGGGGTATATGTGATCGATGGACACCAACACGCTTTTTCAAGAGACCAACGCTTCACCGCAATCTAACTCAAAAGAAACCCCTTTAAAACTGGTGATTGTGGGCCATGTGGATCATGGAAAGTCGACGTTTATTGGCAGGATGCTCTACGATACAGATTCCATAGAGCCTGAAAAGCTGGATAAAATTCAGCGTATTTGTAAAGATCAGCATAAACCCTTTGAGTTTGCATTTTTACTGGATGCTTTAGAGGAAGAACAATTACAAGGTATTACCATTGATACCACCCAAATTCGGTTTAAAACACCCAAGCGTCCTTTTTTAATTATTGACACGCCGGGGCATAAAGAGTTTTTGAAAAATATGGTGACTGGTGCCGCCAATGCCAGTCTGGCTTTGGTTCTCATCGATGCCCTGGAAGGGATTCAGGAGCAATCAAAACGGCATAGTTATCTCCTATCCTTTTTGGGGATTCAACATATTATGGTGCTGGTCAATAAAATGGACTTAATTCAGTACGAGGAAAACCGTTTTAACGAAATTTGTGAAGAATATACAAACTTTTTATCCACGTTGGATATCAATGTTCATCAAGTGGTCCCCATTAGCGCCTTGAATGGTGATAATATTGTTTTTCCGTCGATGCAAATGCCTTGGTACACAGGGCCAACAGTGCTTTCTTTTTTAGAAACATTCCAAGCCACCGAGCCGGTTGTTCAAGCCCAAAACTTTCTTCGGCTACCGGTGCAGGATGTGTATAAATTTGATCACCGTCGGATTATTACAGGGCGAATTGAAAACGGGAATTTGTCTGTTGGCGATAAAATAAAGGTTTTACCCTTAGGGCATGAGGCAACCATTCAAAGTATTGAGGCTTGGCCGGACTCTGATTCGAATATAACAACATCAGCAACAACAGGCCATACCGTTGGGATTACCCTTGATTACCCACTCTTTATCGAACGGGGCAATGTGATTGTCGATTCTCAATATGCCCCTCAACCCGCTCAGTATCTGTGGGCTAATCTCTTTTGGATGCAAAAAGCGCCTGCTTCTATGGAAAAGCGGTATAAACTGAAGCTAGGTAGCCAGGAAGTCAGCGTCTTTATCCAAGAAATAAAGCGTGTTTTAAAGACGGACACGATGACTTTTGTCTCGAATCCAAGGCAAATTGCACAATTTGATACTGCTGAAGTGTTATTACGAGTAGAACGTCCTATTATTGCAGATAATTTTCATGAAATTTCTCGGACTGGGCGATTTGTGCTTGTGGATGAGTATAACGTGGCCGGTGGCGGTGTGGTGTTATCCACCAATCCCTTGATTGCAGATGAAATTGTTCTTGAAACAGAGTCGATTCAATTAAGTGATCGCTAATGGATGAATGGCCATCATGCGGCTGTTATCTGCGTTAAAACAGCCCATGCCAATGTTTTTTCTCTCATCGAAAAAGCGTTATTCCGGGCGGGTATTAAGTGTATTAGGCTCCTTTCAAAAAACGTTGATAATTCGGATTTTTCCGCTATTTTATCCCATCTTATTCAAGCGGGCATGGTGGTCATTACCGACCAACAAATTCCATCCACGCTACCAGAGAATATTCAACCCCATCGTCTTATTTCTCTAGATTGGGATGCAAACCATTCTCGTAAGGCCATTGGCCAGTTGGCGCAACAACTTCGCCTTAAATCCTCTTCAGCAAAGAAATAATTAGTCTCTTAACTTAAAAGGCTTTCATTATTTGGCAGTAGGGATGGATTTAATCTCCGAGAATAGCACGTCAAGCGGCTTAAATAGTTTAGGTTATTATCGTCCTAAGGTCTGTTTTGAACGCTTTAGTACGGAGTGCCATTGGGGACAGAACTGGGGATAATAAACAACGGCAGATTCGGGGGAAACATACTCCCGACCTGAAGGCTACTGGGATCTGTCCAAAGAGGCCCCTGACCCCCTGGCTGGCTGTAAGCGATAGATTGCCCTAAGCCATACGGGTTAAAACCAGGAGAAATGCCAATGGATTGTCCAAGACTGTAAGGATTCAGATTCGGCTGGCCAAAGGGCGATTGTCCAAGGCCGAGTTGACTCAGACCAGGTTGACCATAAATCGATTGTCCAAGGCCGAGTTGACTTGGATCAAATTGACCGTAAGCTCCTTGTCCAAGGCCGAGTTGGCTCGGATCAAATTGACCGTAAGCTCCTTGTCCCAGGCCGAGTTGGTTCGGATCAAATTGACCGTAAGCTCCTTGTCCCAGGCCGAGTTGGTTCGGATCAAATTGACCGTAAGCTCCTTGTCCCAGGCCGAGTTGACTTGGATCAAATTGGCCGTAAGCTCCTTGTCCCAGGCCGAGTTGACTTGGATCAAATTGGCCGCCGAAGGAAGAACCAAAATCAAGGGGATTCAAAATGGGTTGTCCAAAAGCCATACCGCCTGCTCCACGCAGGCCAAGCTGGCTGGGATCGAACTGACCAGGGAGGGATGCGCCAAAATCAAGAGGATTTAAATTGGGTTGGCTAAAAGCAAAACCTGGTTGTTGCCCAACGAGGCCGAGTTGACTGGGATCAGGTTGGCCCATTGCCCAAGAATTTGCAGGGGGATTATAGTTAAAACCAGGAACCATCATACCGCTAGCGCTATAATTGAGGGGTAAGCTTTGCATAGGAATGGATCTTGCCAAGGGTTGCATCACGGGGGGCTGCATTAAAGCATTGGGATTCATCATTCTTCTTCTCTTTCCTTTCTCATCATCTCTTCCTGCTCAAGTCAGAAATTGTTAATTAATTCTTAAGATAATAAAAACAACTAACATTTTAAAATTGTTTGAACCCCAAAAAATCGTTACAATTCTTCGCTTCTGTAGAAATACGTGAATGCCCTAAAGCCTCACCCTAACAGTAGTTAGACTGAGTTTACAAATTCAGTTTTAAAATTTGGGGCGACCGATGGGATTCGAACCCACGATATCCTGAACCACAATCAGGGGCCTTAACCGCTAGGCTACGATCGCCATAAACCTTGGCTGGGATAAACATAAGCGGGTGACGCGGCTCGAACGCGCGACAGCTTGCTTGGAAGGCAAGTACTCTACCAACTGAGTTACACCCGCCCGTTGGGATACAAATTATCCAGAAGGGTAACCTGCCAACACACTATAATACAGATTCTGGTGGAGAATCAAGAGTCTCCTCCGTTTTTGAAACCCGCTAAAAATGGGCAAAAGAAAACCGGAGAAAACACTCCGGTTTGGTACAGCGAATGAAATCATCACCATTGAAGTTACAAGAAAATTCGCTTAAAAATGGAGGAATAAACCTTAAAAATCAGTCGTATAAAAAGGGAAGCAGTTTTTCAATGCGTCCTGGCTCAGGGTCACCTAGGGTTTCCAGAAGAACCGGGACCACTTTGTACATTTGGCAAACAAAAGAGTAGTTTCCGCGGGGGATTGAACAGTATGCACAACTGGCATTGGTTAAATAACATTTAATAGCCTGATCTGTCCAGGTTTGGGTAATAGAAGAAGAGACGGATTCTTTCTCTTCTGCGGTTAAACGATCACATGACCAATAGCTTTGCTCGTGCTTAACGGCTAAACCCATATAAACCTCCTCGTTTTTGAAACGTAGCGCCAAAGAGTCCTAGTACGTATCATCATAAAGGTTGCTATACAAATCGTTATCCCCTGAACACAGGAGATTGTAAATTTTTGTGAATATTCTGCATTGGGTCGGTCCAGAGCCTGTTTCTACCCAACACCGACCCTAATAGAATCTTTTATTTCAACACAATAGTGGGGCCGTTCCCTCTCCCTGATGGAATGTTATACCCCATGGGGGATATGCTCTCGTCGGTTGCAATTTACGCAGAGACTGACATACACTATGGAAACAATTTCGCTTTGCGTTGTTGTAGAGATGGCATTGGATAAAAAACAGTCCCCTCTATTATATAGATTTTTAATGTGTGTATTTGCGTTTAGTAAGGAGAAAGTATGACAGCTACCATGCAAACCAAAGTCCCCAGCCAAATTAAAGACCCCAGCCTGAGCCCCCAGGGCCGGAAACAAATTGAGTGGGCTGAACGAGATATGCCCGTTCTGAAACAAATTCGGGAGCGTTTTGCTAAAGAGAAACCCCTTCAAGGGATTCGCCTTGTGGCTTGTTGCCATGTCACCAAAGAAACCGCAAATCTCGCCATTGCCTTAAAAGCGGGTGGTGCTGACGCTATCTTGATTGCGTCTAACCCGCTGAGCACGCAGGATGATGTTGCAGCCTCATTGGTTGAAGATTATGGGATTTCCGTTTATGCATGGAAAGGTGAAGACATTAAAACCTACACCAATCACGTCAATATTGCCTTAGACCATCATCCACAAATTATTATTGATGATGGCGCCGATGTGGTTGCTACGCTCACCAAAGAACGCCCACAACAAATTTCAGAAATACTGGGCAGCACCGAAGAAACAACAACCGGTATTGTGCGTATGAAAGCGATGCAAAGGGACGGTAAATTGGCTTGGCCAGCCATTGCTGTAAACGATGCGCAAACCAAACATTTCTTTGATAACCGGTATGGTACCGGCCAAAGCACCATTGATGGGATTATTCGAGCCACCAATATTTTGTTGGCCGGACGTACTGTCGTGGTGGTTGGCTATGGCTGGTGTGGACGCGGTGTTGCGATGCGTGCCCGTGGCTTAGGCGCTAATGTAATTGTCACCGAAGTGAACCCCGTTCGGGCCATTGAAGCTAATTTAGATGGCTATCGGGTGATGCCTTTGATTGATGCTGCTCCCTTGGGTGATGTGTTTGTGACCCTCACCGGTAATCGTCACGTGATTGACACCCCCCATTTTGAAAAAATGAAAGATGGCGCCATTGTTTGTAACTCTGGCCACTTTGATCTGGAGCTCAACTTGGGAGGACTCGCCCAACTCACCACCTCAAAAGAAGTTGTTCGGCCCTTTGCTGAGCAATACACCCTCAAATCGGGTCGCCGTGTAATTGTTTTGGGTGAAGGTCGTTTAATTAACCTGGCTGCGGCTGAAGGCCATCCGGCCAGCGTTATGGATATGAGTTTTGCGAACCAGGCACTGGCCGCAGAATATTTGGTGAAAAACAAAGGGAAGCTCTCCAATGCCGTTCACCTGTTACCACCAGAATTGGATCAGGAAATCGCCACCCTCAAGCTAAAATCCATGGGCATTGGCATTGATACCCTGACCCCAGAAATGGTGACCTATATGAATAGCTGGGAAATTGGTACCTAAAAAGACCAAGCTGCCCCTCATTCTTAAAATAAATGCAGGATCCAAACGGGTCCTGCATTTTTAATGATTTATCTTGAAGAAACTTAAGACGTTGGCATCGATTGTTTTTCTGGCATAGATTTTGTGGCAGACATTCCTTGTTGGACCACAGGCATTTCCATCAGAAATTGCGTGATATTATTGGCCAGATGCTCTGGGTGTCGGCTTCCACCTTCAAAAATAATTTGTCGGTGTGCCAGGTTTAAAACACCTGCTTCGTGATAGTAGCCATCCTCTCCTTGCGCC
Source organism: Vampirovibrionales bacterium (assembly GCA_025449835.1). Taxonomy (GTDB): domain Bacteria; phylum Cyanobacteriota; class Vampirovibrionia; order Vampirovibrionales; family JAGQHJ01; genus JANWIO01. Next base: position 7,250 of record JANWIO010000009.1, on the reverse strand, counting down.
ACCATGGTGGGGACTGTCATACTGCCCACTTGAATGTGGTCCACTTTGCCATGCTGCACTTTTTCGGCCATGGCTCGAACGAAGCCCGTTGTAAAATCATGCCCAAAATCGGAGTCCTGCTGGGAAACATTGTTCACAACGGTGGCTTTGCTGTTGCTGTCAGCAAGCTCTGAAAAGGTTTCATCAATATCATTATTATGGGTTTTGGCCAAGGCTGCGGCATCTTTTCCTTGCGTTCTTAGTGGCTGCTCGGCAATTTCCATGGTCATCCGGGTATGGGTATCCACGTAAGTACCCACTTTGTAGGGAGCCATTTTAAAGCCCATGATGGCTAATACATGATGTGGCAAGGGACCACCGTAGGTGTCTTGCGCTGCTACCTGCATATTGTGGTAAACCTGATAGCCGCAATAGGCGACGCCTCCCAAAATTGCAAGGCAAACAACAATCAATCCTGCAACAACACCTAACACAATTTTCATGGTTTTGCTCATGGGCAGTCACTCCAATAACTTAGTACGCAATTTGAATAAATGGGATTTCGGCAGCTTTTTGGGAATCTGCAATTTTCGTCGGGGTGAACGACAAAAAATAATGTGTTCTCAGGAAAAAGAAATTTTTCGATCAGTGGGCCTTAAAGGTCTTTTACGGTTGCGTAAAACTTTACATTTCATTATATTTCTCGAAATTTACACAATTTTTATACCTAGGTTGTTTTTATTTAAATAAATATCGTTTTGCATATTATCCAAAACGAGAGACACGGAGAGGAGAAATGTATGGATGCATCTATAAATACGCCAATTGGAAGTTTTGGCGGCTATGCACCCTCATATTTCACAAATAATCAACAGAATAACTCTACCCTGTATGGTGTCCCATCCAGTGGTTCTTTAGGTTGGTTGCCATCCCCTCTTTCAGCGAATAATACCTGGAACCTCACGGATGGTAGCTGGGGCAGGGTTTCTACTGGTACGGATGGCTGGTCTCCATCAGGGTTACAATCGGGAATAATTCCGACTGTTGATAACACATTTGGCAACTTGTCTGGGGGGACTGTTGGTTATACTAACTTAGCCGTCCAAGGTTTTGCCGCTGCGCCTCCCCCAAATCTGACGGATGGGAGCTATGGTTATACTTCTTCCGGCTCGGTGGGCTGGTCTCCATCAGGGTTACAGTCAGGAGCACTTCCGATTGTTGATCCCACTTATGGTTTTACTTCAGGCGGGATGGTTGGGTATAACCCCTCAGCCGTCCAAGGTTTTGCCTCTGCGCCTCCTCCGCACCTGACGGATGGAAGCTATGGTTATACTTCTCCCGGATCGCTGGGATGGTCTCAATCAGGGTTACAATCGGGAATGATTCCAACTGTTGATAACACCTTTGGCAACATTTCTGGGGGGATGGTGGGTTATACCAACATAGCCGTACAAAACTTTGCGGCTGCACCTCCGCCGAACCTGACAGATGGGAGCTATGGTTATACTTCTCCCGGCTCGGTGGGCTGGTCTCCATTAGGGTTACAGCCAGGAGCACTTCCGACGGTTGATTCCACTTATGGTTTTACCTCAAGAGGGGCGGTGGGGTATGCCCCCTTGGCCCTGCAACAGTTTGCCTCTGCTCCTTTCCATAATTGGACGGATGGGACTTTTGGACAAGTCTCTCCCGGAGGGCTGGGTTAGTTGCCATCGACATTATAGTTTGGTAACGCCAAGGGCGGGTAATCCAAATTTGGGCGTCATACAATAAGCGCTTTGCCCATCATTCAGACTGATTGAGCCAATTGGTTTCTACGGGGCTGTTGCTTTCAAACAAAGGTCTCTTTTTTGGGGAAACCTTAACTATAATTGGCTTTTCGGGCGTTTCCCTTTGACGTAAAACGTTACATTTCATCATATTTTGTAAAAAGGACACAATTTTTATATACCGGCTGTTTTTATTTGTATAAGTATTATTTTTCATGTTGTAAAGAGAGAGAGAAGGATAAGTAAAAATGTATGGACCTCTAACAAGTTTAAGTGGGATTGGCGGTTATAGCCCTTATTCCTCATATGGCTCTTCATATAGCCCTTCATCTTATGGATATAGTCAACAGCCAGGTGTTTCTAGTCAATTTGGTGTTCCTTCACCTGGTTTGGGTGGATATTCTTCATCATTCTTGGCAAGAGCACAATCATCTCCTAATTCTTTAGCCAGTGGTGGTGGTTATGGCTTAAGCCAAGGTGGAATGATGGGTGGAGCCTTCCCACCGCAATATGCCGCAAGCAATTCAGGTGCATCCTATCCTTACATCAATACGCTGACGCCCCCTGGCTTCTATAATGGTCCGATGCCAACACTATCGGGTTATGGCTCAAGCTCCCCTACTTTTGGTGGATATTCTCAACAGTCCTTCCCCTCATTGAGTGCCAGTAGTTATAACCAAGGCTTTGCCAATATGAGCGGATATGGCACTGCTGGTTTACCTTCCACATACCCCTCATTGAGTGACAGCAATTTTAGTCAAGGCTTCGCCAATGCTAGCGGATATGGCACTTCTGGTTTACCCTCCGCATACCCCTCATTGAGTGCCAGCAATTTTAGTCAAGGCTTCGCCAATATGAGCGGGTATGGCACTTCTGGTTCACCCTCCGCTTACCCCCCATTGAGTTCAGCACCCAGCTGGGCGAGCCAAAGCTATGGACAATCCTCTCCAGGCGGTGGATATGGACAGGGTGTCTTTGGCAGCAGTTTTCCCCAGAATGGATATGGTAATATGGGTTCTGGCCCGATTTCAGGCAATTCCGCAGGTAGTTCAAACTGGCCAGGCATGAGTTTTCTCCAAGGCCCGAACTTAGGCTTTCTATCCATGCTTTCCAGTTAGTGGAATTGTTTTTCCATACTCCTTTAAGCAGTCTTTAATTTTGAGAATTGCAGATGTCATTATTCTATGTTGTTTGCTCTGATGCTTTTTGAGCCAGGGCCGTTTCCCATTGGCGTTTTGTTTCTTCCACAATGGCCAAACGACGTCCGGCAATGGTTCCATGCCCCACCCGACGTTTTGCCTCAGCTATCATTTCCATCGCCACATCTGTTTCAGTCGGTTCGACGTTGCCTTGGCGCTTTAGCCGTTGGGTTACTTCCTCTCGAATTTCATCGACCATTTTTGAGACAAACCCAGCCGGTCGGGTGAGTTGCTGAATAATGGCTCGGGTTTCGGCCAAGGTTAAATCCGGCTTCACGGACTTCATGTGGGCATACAGGGCCGTAAAATCAGGGGCTGAAAAAGAAGTTCCTTCATCCATGCCATAAGGCTTCAGTAATTCTTTCGTCCCGTTGGCGGCAGCAAAGGGTTGAACGTGATGGTTATATTCTGAGGTAAAATCACTTATTTCACCGTTTTCATTGGTGGAGCCTATCATAAACAGGGCTGGGTGGGGCCACAATGAATAAAAATCAGCCTGTCCAATCTCTTTCTCTTGGTAATTTTCATAGCCACCGAGGTTGCCACTACTTTGGATAACGGGAACATTATGCTGAGAGGCATAATCCAAGGCATCGAGCCACGGTTGGAAAATGGGTTTTATCGTGGCCGGATCGAGCATTGTGTTTGCTGGGTATCTCCGCAAACGCTCCAATTCAAATGAAACAGATTTTAATTGCTTCAGTTTAAGCCAGTATTTTTCTTCTGGGGTTAGATTTTCCTCTAGATCCTGTATCTCCTCCTCAACACCGGATTTTAAAAAATCAATAATATTTTCTAAAAAATCAATGTCCGTTCCCATGGAAATATTGATCACATGAGATCCTTGATCAATACTTTTTCGAATGGCCAAGGCCGTGGTATCAATGTCGGTTTGCAGGAGTTTTACCACACCTTGAATGGAAAAATGCTCAGGATTCTCAGTAATTTGCTTTAAATAAGCTGCTTTATTTCTTTCAAATTCTTCAGCTTTGGGTTTTGATGTTTGAGAAATAACCGTTAACTCTGCATCCGGACAGGATTGTTTCAACATATCGGCAACAGCGGCCCCATGCAAACTATTCTCAGAACGGACCGATTCCGGTTTGACAGGATTATCTAAATCATCCACAGTAAAAAATCTGGGAGACGGCTTTCTGATAAACTTCCTCTTTTCAAAAAAACCACTATCCAGCATCGTGATTTTAATGCCTTTTCCGGTAAGGCCTTGTTTGTGGAGCTCTGCCCACAGTTCTTTTGGCTTAATACCAACATAGCCCATTTTTTTGGAAGCTTTAACACAAAGATAGAAGGAACTAAGAGAAAACAAAGCCAATAAGCTTAAAAATGGCACTGTTACCTGTGTTTCTTTAATGGACGGCTCATCATCGGGACGTTTGGGGCGGTGTTGAGCTTTCGGATTTTTAGCCTTCCCTAAGATCGTTCTTTCAAGGGTTCGATGCGGCTCTAAATAAGATTCTAAATAGTTGTAAAAATGTGTATTACCGGTTTCGGCAAGGAATAATCCTGCAATTGCCAAAGCAGCGTATAGCCATCTAACCCGTTGGGTCGGCTGGGGATCTTCTTTGAGTTTATTTTGAGAAGGAGATTTGTGTTGGGCGGGCTTTTTGGAAGTTAATAATCCCCGAAAAGGGACGAAAGAAACTGGTTTGATGAGCGGCATGTCATGCTCCAGTAATTTATCTATTGTAATAAAAGCCCTGAACGTCCAAAAATGCGTTTTCTTCGAAAATCAATTTTACAAGGCCCTCTTTTTTTTCGGGATACTTCTTTAGCGTTTGGATTTTAAGCCAGGCATTAGACATGCCCCTTCTGTCCCATGTATTCGGCTTGCAGAATATCGGATTCCTGATAAAACCCCTTGAGCAAATGATGGAGGTGGGGATCGTTTTGTTTCTCGATAATAAACCACTGGGCAACCGCTTCTTGGTTCAATTGACGCAAAACGTTCCATGCAGCAGCCACTCTCTGCGTATCCATTGAATAACCATCCTCTCGGCTTACCTTCATATTCACTGTATCGAATTTATTTTCGAGGATCAAGTCACAAATTTTACCACTGGAACTTCGAGCAAGTGAATATCTGACTTTTGTATAAATTAACAATTATCCTTCGGAGAGTCATCATAACCGAAGATTTCTCGCAAAGGCAATTAAAATCTTCGTTGGGTAAATATTTATAAATCCGAGGATTTACCCGTTGACACCCTGGCGAGGGACTGTATGATGGGTATATGCGAAAAATAATGGTATTGCTCTTTTTAGCCATGGCCCTCAGTAATGTGGCCTGGGCACAACGTGTCTGTCAGGTACACGATGGCGATACCTTTAAACTCTGCAATGGGCAATCCATTCGGGTTTGGGGGGTGGATGCGCCGGAGTTAAAGCAGCCTCTGGGGATTACTTCCCGCAATTTTTTGAATCACTTAATTGATGATCAAACGGTTCACCTGCTTTGCGTCGGAAAAAGTTATCGTCGAAAAGTGTGCATGGTGCAACTTCACCATCAGGATGTTGGAAAAGACCTGGTGGAACAGGGCTATGCCTATGAATCTCGCGAATATTCAGGGACGGTGTATACCGATGTCGAAAACATTGCAAAATCCCAGCATCTTGGGGTCTGGAGCTTGCCTGACGGTGGCGTGAGACCCTGGGTGTATCGCTCAGAAAATCGCTAATTTATTGGGGATTGGAATAAAAGTAATGAGCCGTTAAATGGAGCGTAACCCCACAAAAACAGGGAGAGGTGTTTGAGGGGAGGGAACGGACCCTCATTACAGATAAATCTATCCTGATTTAGCAAGACCTAAAATTGTTCATCCTAAATCCCATGAAGCAAGGCTTTCATACACGGCGCATTGCGGGGTCAAAGTACTTTGATATAAATACACCTGTTGAATCTCCCATGTTTGCGCGGGGATTTGCAGGCGGCTGATAAGCTGTGGCGAAATAATGGGTTTAGGGCATTGCTGAGAGGATGTTTTCAGTCGGGCTAAAGTTATATGGGGCTTAAAGGCTTTTTTCTCAGGATACTCCGGGAGTGCCCCCCGGATCTGATGGGCCAGTTTGGTCGTGTTACCCCCTTCATCAAATCCAAGCCAAACCCACAGCTTCGGTATTCGTGGATTGGGCCAAAACACTGTTTGATGAAGCTTCAAAATCGGCGATGCTTGATTCTCAAGGGCTTGGGTTAACCGTGTTCGGATGGAATCAACTTCGGTTTGCGGAACATTGCCTAAGAATAGCCAGGTTAGGTGGCAGCGATCGGGGGCTACCCAGACCATTCGATGTGGGATCTCTGCTTCCCATTGCGCTCGATGCTGATAAATGGGGCCAATGCATTCCTGAAGTGGTTCAGGCAAGGGTGTGCCAATAAACAGCCGAATAGTTTGCGGTGATGCCGTCATTTAAAAGCCTTTTGCCAAACCATAACGGCTCATTATAGCACTTTTATTCTGAAGTTTCTTGGCAGGCAGAATATTATATCCAATGCAGCCACTTAGGCATTGTTGGATAGCCTTGGCAGTAATAAGTTTGGAACCGGTATGGCGAACCTGGTTACTAATAAGGAGATGAGAAAGGCAGAAATTAAGATAAAATCAGCATTAATGGTGTGTTGAACTTTGGTAAAATAAGTATTGGCAGCGGTTTTCAATTGCTCAGTTTTTTGAGCCCCGATGCGAGGCAATAAAACGGCTGTTGCCCATTCTTGATAAAGCTGATTACAGTTTGCAGTTGTAGGCTTCATCTTTTGGTATCTATCCAAGAGTGCTTGGGTGGTTTTTAAGTCTTCAGCACTCAGTTGTGTCAGTGCTGGCTGAGAGGCTGCTTCTGACTGGGTGATTTTGGAAAAAGCATTATATAACTTAACAAAATCAGCCTTGTCCTGGGATGATTGCAGCTCATTTAGGGCACCCAAATGGTTTTGGCCTTCTTTATTTTCTGTTTCGCCTTTCAATACATTTTGCGTCTGATTAAAGGGCTCAAAATCTGGGCCATAACGATTAACGTAAAAAAGAGCAGAGCCTAACGACAGGCTTGCCAAGGTACCGCCAAGCAGAATCGAGGATCTTTTGGCACGGATTTTAGCAGAAAGGGTGTTGGTTGAATGTGTAGGCTTAGCTTTTGGTCGAGCTGCAAATCGGTTGGGTTGCGCTGAAAGTGAGGGGGTAAACGTCGATCGCATTGAACATCTCCTTTGTGATGTTGGTTGGTCAAACAATCAGTTTTAATGATTGCACTCGGTACTGCGAATAAAAACACTCAAGATGACAAATTGCTTATTATT
>JANWIO010000008.1 GCA_025449835.1 Vampirovibrionales bacterium | reverse complement strand
ATTTAAATTATAAACTTCCTTACCAACCGCTTTTAAGCCATTGACAACACCACCCATGGTTTGATGAATCTCATCCACCTGCTGGGTTAAATCTTTGTAATCTCGGGTCAGTTGGGAATCTCGTAACTGCATTTTTTGTAAATCACTCATGGTACGAACCATTTTGCTCATCCAAAAGAGCATCCATCCCAAGATGAAAAGACCTATAAGAAGCATACTCATTGAAACCGATGTCATCATTCGCTAAACCGTAATCTCGTCTCTCATTACCTTATCATGACGGTAAAAACACAAAATGTTCTTCGAACCAACACACATAATGTCTGATTACTTACATGATAATCGGCTTTTTTAATTTTACGAATCGCTTAAGATTTAAATAATGATTGTTAACCGCCTGATCAGATAGGATACTTTACAATGGCAAAAACAACTCACCAATGGATTAAACACCACACCGGCCTCTCCCGAGAGGGCCAAGAAATTGCATTTTATCTCTCTCACCCTGAGTTCAATACAACCTTAGACACCCTGATTTTAGGCGCTTTTCATGGCGATGAGCCTGAATCTGAAGTATTGGTATCCCGATTTATGGAAATAATCTCCCCTTTGTTCTTTCAGGAAAAGCAAATTGGCATTATCCCAGTCGTAAATCCCGATGGGCTTGCTAAAAATCAACGGATGAATGCGGCTAACGTTGATTTAAATCGCAATTTCCCCACCCACGATTGGGCTGAACTGAACCCCGAAACAATCTATTACTCTGGCCCGTCGGCAGGAAGCGAGCCCGAAACCCAGTTTCTCCTTGATATCCTCACAACTTACTCGCCCCAAAAAATTATTTCGGTCCATACGCCTTATAAAGTTATTAATTATGATGGCCCCGCTGAAAGGTTGGCTCAGGTCATGGCAGAAAAAAACGGCTACCCTGTTGTGGAAGATATCGGTTATTCCACACCCGGCTCTTTCGGAACTTATGTGGGTAAAGAACGGCAGATTCCGACCATTACCCTTGAACTCCCTGATCAAAATTTCGACGAAGCCGAAATCCTCAAAAACATTGAAGCCCTCAAAGCTGCCATTGCTGAAAACCTTAATGAATATCCCGCCTAAATATCTAAGAGCACTCTATGGTATGGGGCATGGGGTTCATAAAACTTTATCTTTTAGCAACCTTTTGTATTGAGGGACGTTATTCTTTTATGGTAAAACCACAATAATTCATTCAGAAAGTGAACGCCTTATGTTACCGGTTTCAAACATCTCTCCATACGCAAAAACAACCCAAACTCGGCTAAGAGCACCGAGCAATATTTACTTCCAAGGCACTTGTAAAAAGTCTCAAAAACCCTCAACCCCACCACCAGAAAATGAGGAAGAGAAGCCCCAAAGTCGTTTTTGGGAAAAAGCAAAAAGCCTAGAACCTTTTACCCGATTAAAAAATGGTTTTTCAACTGTCATCGATCTGTTTCGCCCCGCAAACATTGGCAATACCATTAAGCGAGAAATTATTTATACGGGTGCCTTAACCCTGATGAGTCTTTTTATGGGGCCTTTGGCGATTGCAGCCATTCCAGCTTACCTTGGCATCGGGTTGGCTTGGGACGTCTGTTCCGCTTTTATGCATGGCATCATGGCGCCCACTAACACCCAACCTCCTGCCAACGCAGCTTAAACGTTTCACAAATGAAAATTTAAATGATCAATTACCGAACCAGGTAATAGGCAACTCAACCATTCGCATTTATCATGAGGCTGGTGAGTGAAAAAATTTTAATGACATACTTTTCTATTTTTAATATCTCTCAAAATGCTTAACACACGGAAGTCATTTTTTGATTTCCATACTTAAGGAGGATACAGTGTGACGCAGGTATTATTGACCCATGCGGCGAAAGAGGGTATTCGTCATCTTTTAAGCTTGAAAAAAAATCTGGCCCTGATTATTATGCCCCATACTAAAACAGAAACAATCATTGCCAAATTTGCGGATAGTGATGTTTTAGCAAGCCTTAAAACAAAATTAATTTATAAAACCGTAGAGGGCATTGAAATATATACTTTTGGGCTAAACGAATTTCCCCCAGAAACAATTTTAGTGATTAACTTTTTACCGATTCATCCCCATTACAAAACCAGAAACCTACACTTTGAAACCGATTTACCCTATATTTGCAGTGTTATTGTAAAACAAGCCCCTAACATGCATTTCCCCAAACAAGCATGTTGAGATGCTGACCTGTTCTCAAAATAAATTTCCCCATGGCTACGGAATTCCCCAACCGGGTAATGCCCATCTGTGGGGATCAATTATAAAATAGCCTTATCTTGTATCAAAATCCTCAAAATTATTATACGGACACCCTTGCGCAGCACAGAGCAAATTATAACAAAGGAAGCGATAGATAGTTGGAGTTATTTAAATCTTTGACATGGAACATGTTTTTTTAGCGTCAGCCTCAAAAGCAGACCTTGAACAGGCTTTATTTTCAACCCCCACTGAACCTAAGGCAATTGTCATTCTGCCTTATGAAAAAGCAAATCTCCTCACGGCTCAAATTATTAATATTCAAGATATCCAAAAACTAAACGCAAAGCCTCTTGGCAACATTTTGCCCAATGTTCCTGTGTTTTCGTTTGGTGTTGAATCGTTGCCGGAAAATATGACGCTTAAACTCAGCTTTTTGCCCTTTGTCATTGGAAATAATAATCATCATGGGACGCCTCCATCCCCTTGCCCTGAGAATTATTTCTTTCGGGTGGAAAGGATCTCCAAATCAGAGGGTGGCTAAATCGTGAGATAAATAAAGCTCTTCAATCAGCGGGGCTTTTGATATCGGTTGCGAAGAAAATTCAAAAGCCTCTATAATTAGGGCTTCGGCCTCTGCCTTTCCTTTTTCATTAACCCACAATTCTGCTAAAGGTTCTCCCGTCTTTACAGCATCCCCTATTTTTCGATGCAAAATAACCCCGACGCTTAAGTCAATAGGCTCGCCTTTCGATAAACGTCCAGCCCCCAAGGATTTAACTGCCGCTGCAATTTTTAGCGCATCACAATGTTGAACAAAGCCACTGGTAGGGGCCACAATTTTTATTTTTTGTTTTGGCTGAGACATTAAGGTGTAATCTTCAATCACGCGCACATCGCCATGCTGAGTTTCAATCAGCTCAGCCAACTTATCAAGCGCTTTTCCTGAGGAAATAACCTCTTTTAAGAGGCTTTTCCCTTGTTCCAAAGAGGGTGCCTTCTGAGCATCAACCAGGGTAACGGCCCCCAAGGTCAAACAAAGCTCAGTTAAATCTTGTGGCCCTTTTCCTTTTAAGGTCTCAATGGCTTCCATAACCTCTAACGTATGGCCAATTGCGTTTCCCAAGGGTTGCCCCATAAAGGATGTAACCGTTGAAATGGAGCGGCCAAGCCGTTTCCCCACCTCTCGGCACGTGTAAGCCAAATCTTTGGCATCCTCCAACGACTTCATAAAGGCCCCTTCCCCCACTTTAATATCCAGGGTAATGACTTGGGCGCCTGCTGCAATTTTTTTAGAAACCACCGAGGCGGCAATCAAGGGGATGCTCGCTACCGTTGCTGTCACGTCCCGCAAGGCGTAAATCTTACCATCGGCAGGAGCTAGCTCTGCAGTTTGAGCCCCCAAGGCAAGTCCAATGGTTTTCACCTGCTCACAAAAATCTTTTACCGATAAGTTCACATTAAACCCTGGAATCGCTTCGAGTTTATCAATGGTTCCACCGGTAAATCCCAAGCCTCTACCAGAAAGCTTTGCCACTTTTAAACCACAGGCACCCAGCATCGGGGCCAAGACCAATGTTGTTTTATCCCCAACCCCTCCTGTACTGTGTTTGTCGACGACCATCCCATCTAAATCTGAAAAATCTAGGGTTTGCCCAGAGTGAACATATAAATCCGTCAGCCAAGTGGTTTCATCCAAATTGAGTCCTTGGCAACAAACCGCCATGAGCCAGGCGGAAAGCTGGTAATCTGGCACCTTACCAGACATAACATTTTCAATTAAATACGTCAGCTCTTCCTCAGAATGGGCTATTCCCCGGCGTTTTTTATAAATAATCTCAATAATATTCATGAGTATACCTCCCCGCTGGCTCCTTTTGCAGATGCTGCCTTAATACATACCAGATGCGCCACGGAAACACAACTTTTCATCAAAAACAAAAATCTCAAGGAAGAATCCTGCCAGCTGATTTTAGGGTGTGCGGTCATCTTAAGATTATGGGATAATAGGCCACAAAACAGGAAGGAATACTTGTATGTCTCAAGCAATCACCCAACTTAAAGCCTCAGCTGATTACATTCGCCAGCAATATCCATATCCCATCCATCTAGCAACCATTTTAGGGTCCGGCCTAGGCGATTTAGCCGAAACAATCCCTAACGCCGTTAAAATTCCTTATTCACAAATTCCTTTTTTTCCATCTTCATCGGTTGCGGGACATCAAGGTGAACTCTGCCTGGGAGAAGTTCGGCCAGGCATCCATATCGCCTTTCTGAAAGGCAGAATTCATTATTATGAGGGGCATGGCATGGACAAAATTCTCTACCCCCTCAGAGTTTTACGGTTATTAGAAGCCCAAATACTCTTAGTTACCAATGCCGCTGGGGGTGTTAATCCCAATTTTAAGGCTGGTGACCTGATGCTCATTGAAGATCATATAAACTTGATGGGAACCAACCCGCTAATTGGTGAAAATATTGATGAACTGGGCCCCCGTTTCCCCGATATGAGCGATGCCTACACCCAAAATTTGAGAGAACTTACCCTCAAAAGGGCAGCAGCCTTAAGCATATCCCTCCAACGTGGTGTTTATTGCGCCATGAGTGGCCCTTCTTATGAAACCCCTGCAGAAATCCGAATGGTTCGTACTTTGGGTGCAGATGCCGTTGGCATGTCTACTGTTCCAGAGGTGATTGCAGCTTCCCATATGGGTATGCAGGTGTTAGGGATTTCCTGTATTACCAATCCGGCTGCTGGCGTTGTTACTGGCCACCATTTAAATCACGAAGAAGTTTTAGAAGCCGCTAACCAAGCTAAAGCTAGTTTTTCCCGACTGGTTCAAGCCATCCTAGCTGAAATACCGGTACAAACTTTAACCCATCAAAGCCCCACACATTAATCCACCCCGCCCTGAAGACAAAAGAAAAACAAACTTGTTCTAAAGCCAGGATGTTGGGTACACTTATGGATATGAACGCCTCGATTGAATCCGCTACCCCAAAACGTGTGATGTCCGGCATGCGCCCCACAGGCCGGTTACACTTAGGCCATTACGTGGGGGTTTTGAAAAACTGGGTTCAACTCCAACATCAATATCAATGTCATTTTTCCATTGTGGATTGGCATGCTTTAACCACAAAATATGACGACACCTCAACTTTAAACGACAACATTATCAATTTAGCACTAGATTGGCTTGCTGCCGGGATTAATCCCGAAACAGCCCTGATTTATGTGCAATCCCAAGTTCCCGAAATTGCAGAACTGCATCTTTTACTGAGCATGATTACCCCCAATAAATGGGTTGAAACAGATCCGACCTTAAAAGACATGGTGAAAATGCTTCATGAAGACTTAACCTATGGCCTTTTAGGATATCCCATTCTTCAGGCTGCAGATATTTTATCCGTTAAAGGCGATCTCGTTCCTGTGGGAAAGGATCAATTGGCTCACCTGGAAATTGCCCGAGACATTGTGACTCGGTTCAATAACCTTTACGACACACAAGTATTCCCCTCTCCAAAGCCGCTCCTCACTGAAACGCCCTTACTGCCAGGGGTGGACGCTCGAAAAATGGGAAAATCTTATGGGAATGCCATTTATTTGAGCGATTCTGAAGATGAAACCTGGGCCAAACTGAAACCGGGGATCACCGATCCAGCTCGAATCAAGCGAACGGATCCGGGACAACCAGAAAACTGCGAAGTGATTTACAAATACTACCAGGTATTTGTCCCACAAGAAGGTCAAACATTGGCTGCTGAAGAATGCCGAAGCGCTACCCGAGGGTGTATGGATTGCAAAAAGATTTTGGCAGAGTTTATTAATGAAGAATTAAAACCCCTCCGGCAACGACGAATCGAGTTGGCCAAGGATATCGGACAGGTTCAACAAATTCTTGAACGGGGTTCGGCCCAAGCAAAAGACGTTTGCAGCCAAACCCTCCAAGACGTTCGCAAAGCCATGAAGCTTTTTAATTTTAAACCTTACTAACTGAGTGACCCGGCCTAACAGCGTCATATTTTGCGTCAAGCAGCCTAATCCACTTAACCAATATCCCCCTTCTCAACGCTTACCTTAAGCGGTTTATATTGATGACGCCGCTTCATTGGCTATCATCATCATTTCCAGTATACGCCGTATAAGAATAGTTGACTTGGCGAATGTTTCCAATGGACATCTTCCATAAAATCGGATCCAATCACAAAAAGTTTTATTGCCAAAGTTTAGTGGACTTAAAACAAAAAGGGAGGGTCTATTTATGGTTACCGAAGAAAAGAATCAGCGGGGGTTTGCTGCCATGTCACCTGAGAAGCAAAAAGAAATTGCCAGTAAAGGTGGCAAAGCAGCTCATGTTAAAGGAACAGCTCACGAATTTACACCTGAAGAAGCACGCGAAGCCGGGCGTAAAGGCGGAGAAAAAGTGAGCCAAAATCGCCACCACATGGCCGAAATTGGACGTAAAGGCGGCCAAAGTAGCCACAAAAGCTCAAAAGCGTAAAACTTAAATATCTAAGTTTTTAACGTATTGAGCGTTGGTTTCAATAAAGTTACGCCTTGGCTCAACCCGTTCACCCATTAAAACATCAAACATTCTATCGGCCTGAGCTGCGTCTTCAATTTCGACACACAGCAGCGTCCGAGTTTGCGGATTCATTGTGGTATCCCAAAGTTGCACAGGCATCATTTCGCCGAGCCCTTTAAATCGTTGCAAGGACATGCCTTTTTTGCCATGACCTTCTATGTAGGCTTTAAGCTCGTCATAGGTCTTAATCTCCAGGTTTTCCTTGGAGCCCACAACAACTTGAATACCATTTTCAAACATCTCTGGCAAAAATTCAGAAACATCGGGATACAGCTTGAGCAAGCGATCATACTCCAAGCTTTCGAGTAAATCAGCTTGAATAGCCCCTGTTTTAGGAAGTTCTTCGCCTTGTTCGGTTTTAATGGTCTCTTTAACAAATAGGGTCACTTTGCCGGTTTCAGCATCCACTTCAAGACGGTATTGGTATGCAGGGAACAAGCTTTCAAACTGATTTTTCAGATTTTCAGCTAACTGAATCGTTCCAATTTCGGCAGCATTCACTTGATTTTTGACCATGTGTAATAGCAATGGTTCTGGAAGACGGGCATTCCCAGGGTATCGCTTCGCAGAATAGAACTTAGACAAATTACTCAGTAACTGTTTCAGATCTTCGCCTTCAACAGAGCGGGATCGGGTACCATTCATCAGCATCACTTTGTCTAAACCACGCTCTTGAAGCATCTGCTCTAAAGCCCGATCATTGTAGAGATAGCGTTCTTCTTTACCCACTGTCACTTTATATAAAGGTGGTTGGGCAATGTAGATGTAACCATTTTCAATAAGAGGCCGGGCGTAGCGGAAAAAGAACGTTAACAACAACGTCCGAATATGAGCACCATCAACATCCGCATCGGTCATAATAATAATCTTGTGATACCGAAGGCGACTCAAATCAAACTCTTCTTCATGCCTTGAAATGGTAATACCTAACGCCTGAATTAGGCTTTGGATCTCGTTATTGTTGTAAATTTTATCCAATCGAGCCCGCTCCACATTGAGAATTTTCCCTCGTAGCGGCAAAATGGCTTGAAACTCTCGGTTTCGACCTTGTTTTGCACTACCACCAGCGGAATCGCCCTCAACAATAAAGATTTCGCACCGTTCCGGCTCTCGGTTACTGCAATCTGCCAATTTTCCAGGCAATGTTGAATTTTCCAGGACAGATTTGCGACGAGTCAACTCTCTGGCTTTTCGTGCTGCTTCACGGGCTTGTGAGGCCTGAATACATTTTTGAACCATTATTTTTGCGGATTTTGGGTTAAATTCTAGCCATTCGATAAACGTATCATTCATCACCTGCTGAACAATCCCTTGAACCTCACTATTTCCAAGCTTTTCTTTTGTTTGCCCTTCAAATTCGGGGTTAGGAACCTTAACACTGACAATTGCCGTTAAGCCTTCCCGAACATCATCGCCGGTTAGGTTTTGGTCATTTTCTTTTAACATCGTATTTTTTCGGGCATAGTCATTAATCACCCGAGTCAAGGCGTTGCGAAATCCCGTTAAGTGGGTTCCACCGTGATGGGTATTAATGTTATTGGCAAAGGTTAAAACATTTTCACTGTAAGAGTCGGTATATTGAAGAGCCACTTCAACATACACCTCATCAATGGTTTTTTCAGCATAGCAAGGATCCTCAAATAAAACGCTTTTGGTTTCATTCAAATATTTTACATAGCTGGCAATACCGCCTTCGTAAAAATAAATATCTTCTGAGTCTGGGCCTTTCTTTTCGTCTCGAAAGATAATTTTGAGCCCTTTATTCAAAAAGGCCATTTCCCGGAGACGAGCGCTAATAACATCACAATCAATTTCAGTGGTCTCGGCAAAAATATCCCCATCCGGCCAAAACGTTGTTTTGGTACCCTTGGCTGTTGTTTCTGCCATTTTTTCAACCGGTTGGCTGGGAACCCCCCGGCTATAAGACTGATGCCAAATGGCCCCATCTCGAGAAACTTCAACCACAAACTTTTCACTGAGGGCATTTACAACAGAAGCACCAACACCATGTAGGCCACCAGAAACTTTGTAACCCCCATCCCCAAACTTTCCGCCAGCATGAAGGACCGTGTGAACAATTTCTAAAGCTGATTTCCCAGTGCCTGGCTTTTCAGCAACAGGAATTCCACGGCCATTATCCTGAACCGTGACGCTGTTATCTTCATGAACAGTGATGGTAATGGTATCGCAGAATCCAGCCAAGGCTTCATCCACTGAGTTATCCACAATTTCAAAAACCAGGTGGTGCAAACCCCGCTGACTGGTTGACCCGATATACATCCCAGGACGAAGACGGACTGCTTCCAGCCCTTCTAAAACCCGGATATTATCTGCATCATATGATGATGGAGCCACAGTAATCGTATTCTCTGCCATAACTAACTGTCCACGCTTTCTTTCTCGAAATGTAATGTTTTTGATGTGGGGTTGACATCCCTCTCAAGCCACTCAAATCGGGATCCCTTCTGTCAAAACGGTACTTTCGTTGTAACACCAGAATTTTAACACAAATGTGCCGGAGTATCTAACCGAAGATCTCCCGCAATCAAAAGACAGTAACAGTTTTTTACAATGATTCAAACGAGAGATTTTCTCAACGTCTAAAAGTAAGTTTGTCTGTATTTACAAAGAACACGAGACATTATAACGGGGAATTTCCTTCTTAAGTGCCTGTAGAAGTGCTTCAATATCTTCGGGTTGGGTAAAGTACCCAATGCTTGCCCGAACAGTTCCCCCAGAATGAATTGTTTGAATGGCTTCATGGGCCATTGGGGCACAATGAAATCCAGCCCGTATAGCAATTCCGTATGTATCAAAAAGCTGGTTTCCCAATTCTTTTGGCTCAACGCCTGGAATATTAAACGAAACCACCGGCGTTTTTTCCTCAAGACGTTGGTGCCCATAGACCATAATTTCAGGAAATGCATGCAATCCCTCCAAAAGCATCTTTAACAAATGCTTTTCATGGAGATGGATTTTATCCAGACCCGTTTCCTGAACCCACTGGGCTCCAGCAGCAAAAGCCAAAATCCCTGGCAAAGCAATAGTTCCCACTTCAACACTTTCAGGTAGTTTTGATTGCATGGGATGCTTCCCTGAATCATTCCCAGTGCCACCCTCTAAAAACGTATTTAAGGGAACTTTATCTGAAACATAAACCGCCCCAACACCCGGTGGGCCATACAAAGACTTATGCCCAGGCACAGCCATCATATCGATATGAAAAGTTTGCACATCAATGGGCAATACTCCCGCGCTTTGTGCCACATCCACCAAATAGAACTTCCCATAACGATGGGCTAGTGAACCGATTTCCTGAATCGGCAATACGGACCCAATGACATTACTGGCATGGGTTGTGGCAATCAACCGAATCGAAAGCTCCGTTTGCAACAAGTTTTCAAAATTCGCCATATCAAAAGGATTTTCATCAGTGTAAGGCACCACAAAAAACTGAATCCCTCTTTCTCTAGCCATTTTTCGAATCGGCCGGGACAAAGCATGATGCTCAATAGCACTCATCACCACCCCATCTCCCGGCTGCCAGGGGAAAGCCTGAATGGCAAAATTTAAGGAATGGGTGCACCCACTGGTAAAGCCAATTTGGAGCGGATCTGCGATATTAAAAAGCCCTGCCAAAACCTGCCGGGCATGCATCAGTTTTTCAGAACCAGCCCGTGAGGCTTTTGAAGTGCCTCGTTTTGGGCTAAACATTTCCCGAAAAGACTGATTTTGGGTTGTATAAACAATTTCAGGCTTGGGCCAAGTGGTTGCCGCATTGTCCAGGTAAAACATAGTGGTTTGCATTGCCTCTTTATTATATAGAGTAATTCGCATCTGATGGCAGAAACGGAGATGCAGCCCGGATATACCGAATCACATCCTGAGAAAGCTGAATCTCTTCAATTTGAACTTCGTTCGCATATCCCAAGTCAAACCCTTGGAGCTCGGTTTGGAGAGGCGGGGAATAAATATGTAAGGTCACCAGTTCTTCATCGGAATAATTGGCAATTTGGTGCTTAACGCCTACAGGCGCATGCCCAATATCTCCAGGTTCCCATATGCCAGACACTTTTCGTCCATCCGGGTAAAAATTGGTAAACGACATCTTCCCTTCCAGGATTACCATCACCGCATCTGATGGCCCATGACCATGCACAGGGGAGCATTGTCCAGGAAGCCAGCAAACCACAATAATTTCAACATTATCTGTCCGTAAAACCAGATGCCGTGCATATTGATTTTGCTGAAAATGCTTTAAGTCCCGAAGATTAACCATAACGAGTTCCTATTCCACGCTATCATTCTACCAGTGAGATACCATAAACAGCACTCGCTTGCACTTACATGGCAAAGGCTGATACTCCTGAAAAAACCAAAATAACTGAGAGAGGTATCGTCCTCTCATTAAAATGCTTTAAACTTTTCACATTTTCGGTAGAAAAAAACACCGCCCGCCCACAGAAACCACAAGGAACTATACGTGTTTAGGGGATTCACGATACAATAAACGATACGACTCGGTAGCTTTGGAGAATTAAAATGGTTTCCTCGCCAAACACACAAATAAAGCCCCTTTCTTTTTCAATTCAGGAAGACACCCAGGATGTACTGCTGGGGAATATCCCTGTTCAAGAGCTGGTAAATACCTATGGCACCCCCCTCTACGTTCTTGATGAAGCAACCTTACGGGGTATGTTGAAAGCCTACAAAAATGCCTTTGCAAGCTACCCCGGCCCCCTTGAAATTCTCTTTGCCGCCAAGGCCAATTTGTCCATGGGGATCTGCGCGTTGGTTCAACAAGAAGGCTTTGGCATTGATGTGGTTTCTGGCGGAGAATACTACACTGCGCTTCAAGCCAAATTCCCCTTGGAAAAGCTGGTTTTTAACGGCAATAACAAAACCCATGATGAGCTGGAACTGACCATCGCCAATGGCATTGGAAAAATAAGTGTGGATAATTTCTATGAACTCTCCTTAATTGACCGCATTGCCAAACACCATGACAAAAAAGTATCGATTTTGCTGCGAGTGACTCCCGGTATCGAGTGCCACACTCATGACTATATTAAAACCGGCCTTTTAGACAGCAAATTTGGATTCCCTCTCTCACAGCTTAGCAGTGCTATTGATAAAATTACACAAGATTATTCAGAGACCATTGATCTTATTGGACTTCATGCCCATATCGGTTCTCAAATATTTGAAACTCAACCCTATCAAGACTTGGCTGAAGTAATGCTGAACCTGTGTTACAACATCCGAGAGCATTACGGCATGACACTCACACATTTAAATCTGGGGGGAGGCTTGGGCATTGCCTACCAGCCCAGCGATGATCCCTTAGAAGTTTCTGTGCTGGCTGAAACAATGGTTTCAAAACTCGTGGATTACGCCAATCAAATCAGCTTTCCACTACCCACTTTAATTTTAGAGCCTGGTAGAAGCCTGATTGCCACCTCTGGGGTAACCCTTTATACCGTTGGCAGCATTAAAACCATTTCTGAACTCCCAAAAACATATGTGGCTGTGGATGGGGGTATGGGCGATAATATCCGACCAGCCCTTTATGGTGCTGTTTACTCTGCCCTGATTGCGAATAAACCCAATGAGCCACATAACACTTCTGTTACCATTGCAGGAAAATACTGTGAATCCGGTGATATTTTGATCCGGGATTTTATGGCCCCCGAAAGCATTACGTCTGGTGACACCCTCATGGTCTTTGGGACCGGTGCCTACAACTATTCGATGTCCTCCAACTATAATCGGGTACCCCGCCCAGCAACAGTACTGGTGGGCCATGGGAAAGCTCAAGCTCTGGTTCAACGAGAAACCTATGACGATCTCATCGCCCATGACTTAATTCCAGAAACATTGTTGACCCAAGTCACGTCTTAAATCTATATTGGTTAAAGCTTACACAGAGCGTTCTGATGCGGTTACTTCTACATCAGGCATCACTTCAATATTGTCAGACTTAGCTGCGGTTGAACTTCGTGACCGACGAATCGGCTTGGGGGCAGCAGGTTCATGAATTTCAATGCGCTTGATGACTTTGGTGGCAAGTCGCTCTTCCCCCAACTCATCTTTAAGGCGAGCGTTATAATCTTCAAGCTCTTTAATCTTAATTTTAAGCTTATTAATTTCAGACTGCTCCTGGCGTTTTTCTTCATTTCGCACCGCAATCTGATCCGCCAATGCTTCCACAGCCCGTTGGAGACCAATATCGCTCACAGCCTGGAAGGTTTGTTGCGCTTCTGGCGTCGCACCCGCATGCTTACAATGCCGTTTTCTCACTTTAATCAGCTTGGTGATACCTTTGCTATAAAAGTAAAATTCCCCAGGCTGAAGCTCTTTAACATTGTTAAAAGAAATCCCGGCCTCGGTTAGAAAAGGCTTAATGGCTTTATAATCTTGTTCTGCCGTAATACCGCCAAACCAAAACCGATTACACTGGCTTAGGATATCTTTGCTTAAGCTCGCAGGACGTTGGGTTGCCCAAAGGGAATCAATGGCTCGTTTCCGGCCTCGTTTTGCCAGTTTTTGGCTTGCATTTACCGGATCCCATTTCTTTTTACCTTTGCTAACGCCAGCACTGGCCATGCGTTGTGGCGCATAAATTTGAGCCTCTTCGATAATGACCCGAACTTTCTTACGAAACGTTGTTTCTTGCTGAAACAGGCTTTCTGCAATTTGAGCATACAGATCCTGTTGCTCATGATCCAAGTAGTCCGAGAGATCACAGACCACCGCCAGATTGGTTTCCAACATAGCTTGAATATAAAGGTCAATGGCATCTTCAGATAATGGGAGCATGGCTCGTTCTCCCCCCACAATCAGCATAGGGTACCGTTCTGCCATGGTAAAATATTCCCCTTCTGGATCAATGACGCACAATAATCCGCCATTTTCCAGGGTTTCTTCTGCAATAACCCCTGTTAAGTATGATTTTCCCATCCCACTGGAAGCCAGAATGGCATCACGTTCACCGGTTGCCAAGTAATCCTCCATAGAAACATTAAAAAACCTGGATACATGAAGGCTTCTTCCACCGGCAGGTAATTTATCTTTGATAAACTTAAACATAATTTTCTATTATAAAGGCCGTTTCCCATCACGGGAATGACCATTGGATCAATCCTTGCCGATGCGCAACCAAAGATACATTATAAAAGGGCAGAAAATTTTACGGCGATGCAAAGCATCAAAACCAGCATGTGTCACCACCTCAAACAGCGCTTTTAGACTCAAAATTTTGTGATTGAGCGAGATACCAAGATTAAGCTGTTGTTTGAGACGGTGTATTGCTAGCGGTATTGGTACTATTGGCACTCGAATTTTGAGAACTAGCTGCGGTACCCCCATTTTGACCGGCCACTAAATTTTGCAAATTGCTCAAAAGACCCGACTGACCACCAGAACCACCGCTCAGCAAGCCTTGTAATGCAGTTGCCAAACCGCCGGATTGGCCACCAGAACCACCGCTCAGCATGCCTTGTAATGCAGTCGCCAAACCGCCAGATTGGCCACTAGAACCACCAGCAAGCAGGCCTTGTAATTTGCTTAAAATGCCACTGCTTGACGCGCCACTCCCAAAAAGAGATGAAAACATCGATATTATAGAATTTGGACTGGCTGCTGAGGATCCACCTTGCAACAAAGCCGTTAAGGGATCTGTTGCTGCCGTTGGATACATGGGTGTTTGTGGCATATTGGCCCAAGGCCCTAAAACAACATCTGCAAATTGCTGTTCCGATAGACCTTCATACGGCGCAGGCATCCCAATACCGGGCGGGGTAATCATGGCCATAAATTGATCGTTGCCCGATTGATTGGTTAAAGAAGGCATTCCCAATCCAGCGGTTGCGCCAGATCCAGACAAAGCGCTTAAAGGCGAAGAGCCTCCTGACATCATCCCCATTAAAGACGTGATTGCTGATAATGCGGCAGACTGCGTTGAGTTTGAAGAACTACCGCTATTTGAATTTTGAGAATTAGCACTTAAAAGAGAAGGTAACTTTGAAATTAAGCTTGTGAGAGCCGAACTCGACGAAACGCTAGACACTTTTTACTCCTTTCAAATGGGTTGCCATATTTCTGCAACCACATCACTTTTAAACTCTCGATTCTAAACGCTTTTCATCTTTAAAAAGACTAAAACCACGCAAAGAAAAGATTTTCCTATCTTGAAAATGAACATCATCCTTTTATTTATGAGAACAAAAGAGAACGACACAGAGAAAACAATGTATTTATATAAAAACAATTATTAAAACTTTATGAACATCTTGTTGCAATTTGTTAAGTGTGAACATGCCGAATTTACCAACGAGTTTGTTGGGTAGAAATAAAATTAATCTTTTTAAAAGGGTGGGTCTATGAAGTTAAAAGTTAAATGCCGAAGACAGGACTTGAACCTGCACGAGTCTCCCCACATGCACCTGAAGCATGCGTGTCTACCATTCCACCACTTCGGCATTCTTCATTGGTTTTACATCTCATTCAAGTATAGTGGATTTTACAAAAGATCCAGCACCATTGCAATGTAAATTGCCCTTGGGGAATAACGACCTCCGGCAAAACACAATCCATCCAAACCTACGGACAAAAAAAACCCTCTCTTTTGTGGAGAGGGGATTCAATTTTAGGTTGGGAGTGAGGGGGAAATTTGAATTTTATTGAATGCGTTTTTGTTATTACTAACAGTTGATAGTAGTATCTTAGATCTAAAAAAAATGGATGCAACCTTTTACGCCGCAAGAACTTTACATTTCTTAACAAATACCGCCCATTTTGCCAATTTCAATTCGCATTCCACCCTGAAAATACGCTTATTCAAAAAACTCCCACAAAAAAAGGAGTTCTTCTCGCCCCTTCCCTTTCTATAATAAAAAAACAGGGCCTTTACATGAGATGAGAATTTTCCATGGAGACGAATCATTTCAACCCATTTCATACGGATATCAATCAAATCCGGCAGTACCTTCAAACGTTGCTGCAACAACTTCAAACAACACCTTCAATTTCACCGCAACAGGTGGAAGAAATTCGGGTGGTTGCCACAACCCTTAAGTCTCATGCAGCCATTCACCACAATGCCCACATGGAATCCTATGCTTCCCAAATAGAGCAATTGTTTCAAGAGACCCAAGATCTTTCATCCGAAAGATTTTATACCCAAATTTTTCCGGCAATCAAACGAGTTGAACGGAATTTCCAACAGTCTAGTCAGTATATTCTCAACTCTCAAAAGAAAAATGATCTCAATATTCTATCCGGCCCTTTACCTGGCTTGATAAACCAACTTCATCAAATGCCTGAGCCTGATGTATCGGATCGTGGAACCCGCCAGGAAAAATATTCACCTCAGAACAAAGATGAGGTGAACATTGAAGCCCTCTTTCAAGGATTTATCCCATGGGTTCAACAGGCATCACATGGCGTTAAAAAAGAGATTTGTGTCTCCATAGAGGTTCCCGCACCAGTGATTCTTCCCCTCAAAAACATTGCCCCCTTGCAAACCATCTTAACGCATCTGCTGAGGAATGCAGTGTTTCATGGCATAGAATTCCCCTCAAGTCGTAAACGACACGGCAAGGCCGGTGTGGGCACCATTCAACTCAGTGCTCTAGTTGATGAAAATTTTCTAATCATAACGGTCTCTGATGACGGCCAAGGCATTTCAGAACAGCAAGCCCTGACCAATGATTTTACAGCATTACCGTTTATGTTAACGCAAGATTCCCAATCCTCTGATAACACGGCAGTTGAAACGTCAATTTATGCAACCCATAATACCCAAACCGGATTAGGCATTGGCTTATACATCGTCAAAAGACATGTTGAAATGCTGAGGGGAGAATTTGAACTCAAATCAACCTTTCAACAAGGCACTTCGGCCATTATTCGACTTCCTATCGGAGACGCCTCAGACACACAAGGCGAAGAGGAATAGCCTTTTTTCAAAGCCCCTAAAATTTTTGATAAAAAGCGTTTAAAAAGTCTAATTTACCGTCTTCACCCGAACAAAAAATAAGCCCACATCAGTTTGTTTTGACGTTACCCCCATTCAACTTTCACAAAATGGATCTTAAATTCCGATCTATCCACAGTAAGGCTTCAATTTACAGGCTAGAAATACGGTTGAATAACAGGTATAATAAATATACAAAAACAATATGGGATGTTGAACTGTATTGACAGAGACAAATACAACACTTCTAGATGCGAAAGACAATACCTTAAAAGGTTGGCTACAGCACCGTTTAAGTGATGAGCGTTATCAACATTCCCTGGGAGCACAAAAAAAAGCTTTTGAAATTGCACAAAACTTTAAGCTCACACCCGTTGAGTGTGAGAAGGCTGCAATTGCAGGATTACTCCATGATTGTGCAAAGTTGATGTCTCCCAATGCCTTAATTGAAGCTTGTAATCAGATGAATCTCCCCATTACTGATGAGGATAAAATTTCTCCTCAAACCCTTCATCCTTTTGTGGGTGCCGAATGGGTGAGGCAAGAGCTGGGTATTGCAGACGAAGAAATTTTAAATGCAATTCGATATCACACAACTGGGCGTCAAGGGATGTCTACGGTAGAAAAGGTGGTTTATATTGCCGACAAGATTGAAGAAAATACCAGAAATCCTTTGTATACTCAAAAAATAACCGCATTGTTCAATTTCAAAGATCCGAACACGTTGGATAAAGTGTGTTTATACATTCTGGATTCAACCATCACATTTTTAATCGAAAAGCGGCAGGTTATTCATACACGGACCATTGAAGCTCGCAATGATCTGGTAAACCAATTAAAAGAGCAACGTCACTTGGTGAATAAACAATAGAAAGTAATAAAAGGAGGACTTTATTTGAGCGCACAAACGATATCATCATTTGAACTGGCAGTCTTGGCAGCCAATATGGCTGAAGATAAGAAAGCCAAAGACACCACGGTTTTAAAGACGGACCAAGTCTCAACCCTAACAGATTATTTTGTAATTTCTACCGTCGAAAGTCGAGCCCAGATGATATCCCTTGCAGATCACCTTATAAAAGCGCTTAAAAAAATGGATCTCCAGCCCATTGGCCAAGAACTCGATCAAGGAGGACGTTGGACCCTCTTGGATTTTGGCGATGTGGTTATTCATTTGTTTCACCACGATGATCGATCTTTCTACAAGTTAGAGCGTTTCTGGAGCCATGCAACAGAAATTCCGCAAAATTTATGGCTCAAAGAAAAACGCCAAGCGTCTTAAACCACTTTAATAATCTGGCTATTCTTGCCCCATTTCCGGACAAGAGGATTTTGACGGCTTGGGTATTGCGTTAAGCAGTTTTAAAAATGACGAAAAAACCTGCTCCGGGGTCACATGCTGCATACATGCCGTTGTTTTTAACGGGCATTTCTTTTCATCGCAGGGCTGGCATGCCAAATACTCGGTAGAGGAAAGCAAAACAGCTTTTTGTGGATTGGGAGGACGACTTCTATGGCTGCTCGTCGGTCCATATATTCCAACTAAATGCGCTTTTCCAACGGCACCTGCTAAGTGTAAAGGTGCGCTATCCAAGCCAATGAGGATATCAATCTTCTCAAAAAGAGCTTGGAGTATCTCAAGAGAAGTTTTACCGGTTAAATTTAATAAGCGCCCTTGACGCATTACGGGATCAAATGACTCTAAAATACTATCACAAAGGGTTTGGTCCTTCTTTCCCCCGATAACGACCAAATTGACATCCGTTTTAGAGAGAATTTCAGCGATTAAAGTTTGCCAATAGGCCATAGGCCAATGCTTACTTTCCCATTGCGTTGCAGGCGCTAAAACAACAAGGGGCTTATTTTCATTTAAACCCTCTAAAATCCCCATGGCCTGCTGACAAATTTCATAAGATAAAGGCGGTAGTGGATATTGAAGCGATTTTTGCTCACACCCAATATCACGAACCAAGGCCATAAAATGCTCGATAATGGGCGTTTCAGGATCAAAAAAGTCAGGAGTGGGAGTAACCTTATCGGTATAAAACAAAAATGCCATTTCTCTAGCACAAGAAAAGCCAACCCGACGCTTAATTCCAGCTATAACGCCCCATATAGCACTCTTGAATAAACCTTGTATGTCAATCACCACTTCATAATCAACCGCTTTCAGTTCTTGAATAAAAGAGGTAACTTCCTGAAAGGTATTTCTCCATTGTCGTGGATTTTTTAGTGATTTTAGCCAGCGTTTACGGTGCGAAATATGCACATAATCTAAGTCTGGACTTCCCTTTAACAGGATCGCTGCATCCGCTTCCACTAGCCAGCCAATTGTTGCCTGGGGATAACATTGTCGCAATTGCGCCAGCACAGGAAGCGTAAGAATAACATCACCCAAAGCACTCAGGCGCGTTATCAATATTTTGGTTGGCACCGGTTTTTCCATCTGTTCTCTAATCGCTTTTCTTTTTTAAATCATGTCACAAAGCGTTTGACGTCGTACAACAATTCATCCTTGGGATATCAAATCTTTAATTTTTTATTGATTTTGAGACCCCAGATAACATTGATTGTCTCCAGAGCATTCTAAAAAAGCGTTTATGACACCCTCAAAATCAGAAATCTCATTTTTTGATTTTGGAGAGCTTCCTGGATAGAAAAAAGATGTCGTTTAAATATAACTATAACATCCAAAGCTTTTCCACACTTGGTGTAAACACATTGTAACAAAGAGGCAATTTCAACAACCCTCTTGTTTTTATTAGTATATATATTAAAACGGATAAAGATACTTATAACGATTCGGAGGACACAGAGGATATGGCAAAAGTCCTAATTTCAATGAAAGAGGAGTTTTTGGATGAAATCGACAAGCTTGCGGATGTTGAACACCGCTCACGCAGTGAATTGATTCGTGAAGCTTTGCGTCTATATATGCGTGCTCGCCAAAAATCCACAATTGACGCAAAACAAGTCTCAAATCAGGCAAAACTCATTGAGTCTTTACTTTTAGATTAATTTTTAAACCCAAAGCCTCTTATCTATTGCCGATTGCTTAACAAACACCCGTTTGCTTGATTAAGTAAATTTCCCTGACCAAGCGCTAGGGGCAAATACAAGCTGTTTTATGTGTAGTAAGAGGAAACGTTGACGAGGTATCTCCAGGAGGATGCTGTAATATAAGGCTATCAGGCTGCTGCGGATACCCTCCAGCTTGCGGAGAGTGACCCAAGATCCCTACACCAGGAACATTATTAGGGAGCGCCATAAAATTAAACCCATCTGGAATTAAGCTTTTAAGCGGAGTGGCAACTTTTTGCAGCGAATGAACCTGGCCCTTGATTGCATCTGCCTGACGAGCCAGACTTTGAATTTCGCTTTGTTTTTCTGCCAGTTGATGATTTAACTGGGCAATTTCTTCATTGGCCCGTGCTTGGCGTTCCTTCATCGGAATATCCGGGAAAAAAGTCTCGCCAACGAGTTTTGACAAGTTTTTTCCACTATCCACAACATTTTTGGATGTTTCTAGGGCAAAGTGGGTTCCCTCTTCAAGGGCTGGATACTGGTGATACAGTTGTTGCTGCTTTTTCTGCCAAAATACACCCGATAAAGCCTGTTGCCCCGTATGAATTAAGCCTTTTGCAAATTCTTCCAGATTCTCGCCGGTGGAGACCAGATTGCTTCCCACCTGATCCGTTAATTGAACCGTTCCCCTTAAAAGTGGAATTTGTTCTGCCAAATGGCTCGGAATATGGGTTGACTGATCGGCAAGGTAGGTTCCCAGACATAAACATCCAGGAACAGCAATGCCAATGGCAATATACTTCAACGTATTACGAAGTAACATCATTTTTAAATTACCATTTTTTGGGGTATCCGGGAAGGCGGGAGACCTTCAAGGGAACCCAAGATTTTGGGCTCTTTGAACCTCTAGAATTTTATTTTGAAGCTGGCGATGACAACTTTAATCGGACCAACGAACGCATTAATGCCAATTTCGCACGGGTAAAATCCGTTTGTGCGGTTTCTTGGCGCAACTCAGCTTCAGCTCTTTCTTTTGCCTGTTGTGCTCGGGCAACATCAATTTCTCCAGAAAGCTCGGCAGCATTCGTTAACACTGAAATGACCTTTCCATTGGTTCGCAAAACACCACCCATCACCGCAACGGGTTCTTTTTGTCCGGCTTTGACATACCGAAGAACACTAATATCCAACGGCGTCACCAAGGGCACATGCTTCGGCAAAATCCCCACATCACCATCAATGGTATGGGCATAAACAGCCTCAATGTCGCTTTCTTCCAGAACAACGCGCTCAGGGGTTACAATTTTGAGTCTCATATCATTTAACTCCTAAGCAGATTGCTTCATTTTTTCAGCTTTTTCTCTGGCCTGCTCAATGGTACCCACCATATAAAAAGCTTGCTCTGGTAAATCATCACATTTACCCTCCACAATCTCTTTAAATCCTTTAATGGTGTCTTCCAGTTTAACGTACTGACCAGGAGTTCCTGTAAAGGTTTCAGCCACGAAGAATGGTTGACTGAGGAACCGTTGGATTTTACGGGCCCGGCTGACCGTCTGTCGATCTTCGTCTGACAATTCGTCCATCCCTAAGATGGCAATAATATCTTGCAAGTCTTTATACCGTTGTAAGAGCTGTTGGACATCGCGAGCCAGTTGGTAATGATCTTCACCCACAACATTGGGTGCCAACGCTCTACTCGTGGAGGCCAAGGGATCAACAGCCGGATAAATCCCAAGTTCTGCAATTTGACGAGACAAAACCGTTGTTGCATCTAGGTGACCAAAGGTTGTGGCTGGTGCAGGGTCGGTTAAATCATCGGCAGGGACATAAACTGCTTGAATTGACGTAATTGAACCATCTTTGGTAGAGGTAATCCGCTCTTGAAGCTCACCCATCTCGGTTGCAAGAGTTGGCTGATAGCCAACAGCGCTGGGCATCCGTCCCAAGAGAGCAGACACTTCCGAACCGGCCTGTGTGAATCGGAAGATGTTATCAATAAAGAGCAAGACGTCTTGTTTTGAGAAATCTCGATAATACTCGGCAACGGTTAATGCGGAAAGTGCAACCCGTAAACGAGCTCCTGGCGGCTCATTCATTTGCCCATAAACCAGAGCAACCTTATCAATAACGCCAGAATCTTTCATTTCATGCCACAGGTCGTTTCCTTCCCGGGTTCTTTCGCCAACACCGCCAAACACGGATACACCACCGTGTTCTTGAGCAATGTTGTTAATTAATTCCATAATAATTACGGTTTTACCAACACCAGCGCCGCCGAACAGCCCAACTTTTCCACCTTTAGAATACGGAGCCAGAAGGTCAACGACTTTAATGCCGGTCTCAAAAATCTCAATATCCGTATTTTGCTGATCGAGAGCAGGCGCAGACCGGTGGATGGGCAAATATTCTTTGGTTTTCACAGGCCCCATTTCATCAACAGGCTCTCCCAACACATTGAGAATCCTACCTAAAACAGCTTTTCCAACCGGAACAGAAATAGGCGCAGCCGTATTTAATACTTTCAGCCCTCTCAGCAAACCATCGGTATTATCCATGGCAACAGAACGCACTTGGTTATCCCCAAGAATCTGTTGAACTTCCATGGTCATTTGAATTGGATTCCCGTGGGGATCCGTATCCTCGATTTTTAAAGCATCATAAATATTGGGCAATTCTCCCGGTGGAAACTCAACGTCGACAACCGGACCGATAACCTGTGTAACTTGGCCGTATGATGTACGTCTTTCAGTAGATTCTGGGGTAATTGTTGCTGGCATCGTGTTCCTATCCTTAATACTCACTTTTCAAGGTAACTCTCATCATATTGTGTCATATCAATTTACTTCGTCAACAAGGGAGAAAACACGGCGTTAGAAACGCCTTCTTCCTATTTCAATAAAATAGAACACACCTTAGCAACAAAAT
Source organism: Vampirovibrionales bacterium (assembly GCA_025449835.1). GTDB lineage: Bacteria > Cyanobacteriota > Vampirovibrionia > Vampirovibrionales > JAGQHJ01 > JANWIO01. The sequence goes on along the minus strand of JANWIO010000008.1, from coordinate 21,003 downwards.
GACAAACCATGTTTTTATGCTTTTAGTAGGGGTAGTGTCACCTTAATTTTGGAGACAATGGATAAAGCGGGGAGCAAAAGCGCATGAGTAATTATTATAACGTACCAGGTGTTATGGAAAGCCAATTACAGCCGATGGCCCAATACCAACCCTATCCGGCACAATATTATGCACGTGGCATGATGAATACACCTGCCGATAGTTTTACAAGAATGACTGGAGGACAACCTCAAAGTCGATTTTCCTTCCTCAATGCTGCCTTTAACTTTATTAAAGGGGGCGTCATCGATACCGTTAGTGGATTATTTAGCACTGGAGGTATCTGCACCATGGCAGCAGCAGGCGCTGCAATATGGCTAACCGGTGGGGCTGCAATCCCTTACCTGGCAGCAGCAAGCATTGGTCTTGGCGGCCTTCAATTTGCAAAAGGTTCCATTAATGCCATGGGACACTTAGCACAAGGGAATGGTGAAGCTGCTGAAAGAGATTTCCAAGATATCGGTTCCGGCGTTACAGCAACACTCATGGGACTCTTTGGTGCCCGTTCCGCTTACAAAACCGGCTTGGTTAAAACAGGCACAATGGAAGGTAAAAAGCTGATCAGTGCTGAAAAAGCAGTCAGTCAAGATTTCATTGCCTCAATGAAAGCCACATTCAAACAACTCGTTTCAGATCTGCGGGGACAATCCAGGGTTTTAACCCAAAACGGCAAGAAATTGTCCAAGAACACGCTCTTTCAAACGGGCAAAAAAAGCACGGTCAAAAATTATGGTGGTGCCCAACAGAAACTGTCAGATATCTGGTACGCAAAAAAACCAGCTCGCCCTAATGTAAACCTGAGAACAAGGCAACAACCATCCTTTTTCGATCGGGGTCGTGAGTTTTTAAAAGCGAAAATTCACACGGGAGAATTACCGATTTCGGTATCCGATGCTAAAGAAATGAGTCCCAACTCTGAATATATCGAAGATGCGATTTAGTGGGGTATATTCCCACTATACTCAACAGTAGAACTAAAACAAGCTAATTAACTGGGGTTATATACTTCTTTTAATGTTGGTAGCGGTTTACGAGCGGGTTTTAAAGCCATCAAACTCGCTCCAGATACGGGTAATGCTTTGACCCGTGGATATGCGGTATAAAAGTAAGCCGTATCAGACTCTGGATAAACCAGAAGCACCACATGAACTTTATTTAAAGGCTTACCGGTTTTGACATCAACACCCGTTGCTCGGCCATCCGAAAACGAATGTTCAAGGATGAACGTATAGTATCTCTTATCCGGCTTATCCCAATGATTTTTAACATCATAATAAACTTGGCTATCGCTGCCTTTTCCAACCCGCAATAACTTGCCATGGGTTAATGTTTCAGAAATAAAGGTGGTTAACATCGCCATATCGTTTTGGGTTAAAGGTTGCCCATCGGGTTGTGTAAAGCGGGAATAATAGCCTAAATCAGCAGAATCTTGATCATTGCCATTCAGCACCGGAAATAAATCCGGCCCATGGCGATATAGTGCATGAAAAACACCCATTCCTCCTGAATTAAAGCGTTCTTGAAAGCCATTACAAAACATCAGCTTTTGAATTTGCTTCACATCCGGGAGCTTCGCCAGCTTTCCAAAATTTCGAATCTCTGAATTTCGGACTTCTTCGGGTTTAATAATTTCCGAATTTAAAATACGATTGCGAGTATTCGTTGTGGGTCTATCAAAAAATAGCTTCGGGTGATAAGTTTTCCCATTTGTTTGATGATAAACCTGTGATGCATTCATCAGATTTTTCCAACTGGTTTGCATAGTTCTTACCAGTTGCGGGTAGGGATGATCATTGGGGTCTAAAACAAAGCTTTCAATTGCTCCGTTGGCAGAAAAGCGAACAGGCTTTGCTTTAGGCTGAACCCAACCATACGCTTTACGGCTGTGTGCAATGGGTAAAATAAAAGTCACCAAACATCCCCGTCTAAAAAACCAGAATTTTTATTGTCTCTATCATGATCACAAAAATAAGTATTTGTCAGCCGTTTAAAAGGGACGCACTTTCGTCTTAACTTTTCCCAGTGGCTTGCTCAAACGTCTCAATTTGGGGCAAGTACGATAAAACATACGCAATGTCATCTAAACCTTCAACGAGGCATTTTTTCCGAAAAGCGTTAATGTCAAAGGAAAAGACACCCTCTCCCGATAGTTTAACCTCTTGGGCTTCCATATCAATCGCCACTTTATAAGCAGGATCGTCCTCAACATGCTGAATGAGAGACTTGACAACTGGTTCTGGCAATGAAATGGGGAGTAAAAAGTTTTTTAAAGCGTTGTTATAGAAAATATCCGCAAAAGAAACAGCAATAATCGCCCGAAAACCAAAATCTTTAAGTGACCAAGGGGCATGTTCCCGAGAACTACCACATCCAAAGTTGTGCCCTGAAACCAAAATCTGACTATTCGCGTATAGGGAAGAATCAAAAAACGAATCGGGACGAATATTACCCTGTTCATCATAACGCCAGTCATAAAACAACTTCTTACCTAAGCCGGTTTTAGTTGTTCCCTTCAAAAATCGGGCTGGGATAATCTGATCCGTATCAATATCATCCTTAAAGAAGGGAAAACAGGTTGACTCAAAGGACTTAAAAGGCTCCATCATTCGTTCTCCCAATTCCGAATATCCACTAACTTCCCAGTGATCGCCGCAGCAGCAGCCATTATAGGACTCACCAAGAAGGTACGGCTCCCTTTCCCTTGACGCCCTTTAAAATTACGGTTACTGGTACTGGCACATGCCTTACCTGAAGCAACAATGTCTCCATTCATGGCAATACACATGCTGCACCCCGGTTCACGCCATTCACATCCCGAATTTTTAAAGATATCGGCAAGTCCTTCTGACTCCGCTTGTTTCTTAATCACGGCAGAACCCGGCACTACCAATGCTTTCACATGTTGAGACACTTTGTGATTTTTTAAGACAGAGGCTGCCAGCCTTAAATCTTCAATCCGAGAATTGGTACAACTTCCAATAAACACCACATCTATCGGCGTACCTTGAATCGGTAGCCCTGACTTTAAGCCCATATAATCCAATGCATTCTCCAGCTCTATCTTTTCAGCGGGAGTGTGCAAGTCTTCCATTTTGGGGATCAACTGCGAAATTTTAAGGGCCATCCCCGGATGTGTACCATACGTGACCATCGGCTCGATATCACTGGCTTGAAGCACAATCTGTTGATCATACACAGCCCCGTCATCGGTTTTTAATTGCCGCCAAACCTCACAAGCTTTTTCAAAATCGGCTCCCTTCGGTGCAAATTGTCGTCCTTTCAAGTATTCAAAAGTGGCTTCATCCGGCGCCACCATGCCAGCCCGGGCACCTGCCTCTATGGACATATTACACAGGGTCATTCGACCTTCCATGGTAAGAGAACGAATGGCAGACCCTGTATATTCAATAACATGACCCGTTGCCCCACCAACCCCAATTTTAGAAATAATGTACAAAATCACATCTTTGGCTGTTACCCATTGAGGAAGCGTTCCTTCAACCCTGATTTCCATGGTTTTTGATCGGGTTTGCAATAAGCATTGGGTCGCTAAGACCAGTTCCACCTCACTGGTGCCAATCCCAAAGGCCAAAGCCCCAAAAGCACCATGGGTTGAAGTATGACTATCCCCACACACCAAGGTTATCCCGGGTTGCGTCAGCCCCAGTTCGGGACCAATCACATGAACTATCCCCTGATACCCACTGGCCACATCGTAAAGTGGAACGCCATAGGCTTTACAGTTTTCAGCAAGGGTTTGCAATTGAAAACGAGCCGCCTCATCTTCAATCGGTAAGCTACGATCCGTTGTGGGAATACTGTGATCCTCAGTTGCAGTAGTTAAATCAGGTCGCCTTACTTTAAGCCCCCTATTTTTTAGCCCTGAAAAAGCCTGAGGGGAGGTCACTTCATGAATCAAATGCCGATCAATATACAAAATGGCCGGTCCATCCTTCTCTTGATGAACCACGTGAGCATCCCAAATCTTTTCATACAATGTTTTTGGCTGTGTCATGAATGCAAAGTCTCTGAATACTTGCTTTACGTCCTCAAAAAGAACTCCTCTATTTTAGCGCAAAAAAGGCGACGTCACGGATGAGGTTTCCCAAACATCAAAAACATTTAATCAAGCAGAGCTAGGTTAGGGAGGGATTAACAATTTCTCTTAAGGTTTGCTTTGTTTTTGGAGCAGGCGGGCCAAATACTTGGGCTGATTGGTCGCAAGCCCGTCCACGCCATACTGAAGGAGCTTTCGAAGCTGCTGTTTTTCTTGTCGCAGATTGGCATGATAAATCCAGGGAACAATTTTAAGGCCTAAGGCATGGCATTCATCCACCAATTTTTGGGTGGTTCGTTCAAAGGAAGGCAACCAATAATCGAGTTTCAGCCACGATTTTAAATCCGCCATATCCCGTGGGTTAACACGATTTTCTGAAAGCTCGCCATCAATATCCAAGCCTCTTGGGATTTCAGGTGCCAGCTGTCCAGCTTTTTCAAGACTAAAAGCATTAAACGAAATAATCACAGCCGCTAGTGTATTTTTTTGGACCCAGTTCACAACAGCTTCTTCTAAATTATCCGTATGCCGAGAAAATAAACCCGGGCGTTTTAATTCAATATAAAGCTTTTTTCCTTGGGGAATAAAAGGCAATATCTCATCTAGCGTGGGAATAAAAGGATTTTGGGGCAGCTTTAATTGAATGGGTTGCCCTGCTCGCTGGGTTAAGGCAGCTTCAACATCATTTTGTGAAAAGTATGCATGGGTGAGTTCAGCGTATGTTGTGTCTCCAATCGCCTTTTGCGGTTTATGATTTAAAATGGAAAACCCCGCACCACCCAAAACATCATCATGATAAACCACCGGAACCCCGTCTTGGGTCATTTGGACATCAAACTCAACGGCATCGGCCCCAGCGTGAAATGCAGATTGGAAGGAATCCGTGGTATTTTCAACTTTACGATAGAGATCCCCTCTATGGCCAATGTTTTCAGTTTGACCAAACCGAAGGAAATCGTTTTTTAACAAAGAATTGATCGGGTTTGAGATATAAATGGTCCTATTCTCCCTGGATTACACCCAAATTGAGGATATCATTCTCCTCGATACTCCACTATGACTATTTTGGCATAAACACAAAATCGCAATTGTAATTTAAGAGGCAATTATCATGAGATTGGGAAAGTCATTGGGTACAAATTGGCTAAGCCTGTTTTCACCAAGTGATTCAGCCTTTACCTTTGCCGCTTCGGTTTGGGCAATAAAAGTTTTTAAATCTATCCAACGTGGACAAAGTGGTTCATGGTCAACCCGATGTAGCTTTTCCAGCCCATAGGTTAACAAATTCTGCATCCCTATGAAATTGGCATTTTTAAGATGGACGAATCCGGCTGCCACCTGGATAACACCTTGTAAAAACGTTTTTTGCGGTTCTGAGGCCTTAAGCCATAAAGACTCTAAGGTTTCATGACATTCCCAGAATTCAAACCGATTAAACTGTTCGGCAGCCTTATAAAATACCTCGGGGATATCAGAGAATAAGGTCTCTTGCGTCATTAACTCTTCTTTGGAAGTGAAATTCCCTGGGCCTTTAGTCCTTTTAAGAAACTTTCGGCAGCTTTCCGCTGCACATCCGGTGGAACAACACGAAGTAACTCAACAGCTTTAGAAACAACGGGATCTTCGTCATACCACCGTCGGCCAAAGTTTTCACCAAGGTCTGTTTGAACCTTTGTATAAAATTTATCAATGGCTTCTTCACCCACTTCTGCAACAATTTTATCCAAAAAAATCTGAGACTGCTGATGTAACTCTTCTTGAAAACCACGTAAGGTTTCTAAAACTTCAGCAAGCAGTGGATCATGGTCATACCAGCGTTTGTATTTAGGTTTTGCGTCATTATCACTCATGAGAAGTCCATTATGCCCAACATTACTTTATTCAACGGCTGCCTTGTCTTGGGAAGCCGGAACAACACCAGACTCATCAAAGGGAACACGTTGAATATTGGCACCTAAGCCAGAGAGTTTACTTACTAATTCTTCGTATCCTCTGTCAATATGATGTAAATCACAAATTTCGGTAGTCCCTTCTGCTTGTAACCCCGCAATAACAAGGGCTGCACCAGCACGAAGGTCACTTGCTTTCACCTGAGCACCGGTTAGGTGATCAACGCCGGTCACAACGGCAATATCTCCCTGATTTTGGATATTTGCACCCATCCGGTTTAGTTCACCGATTTGCTTAAAGCGGTTTTCGTAAAGGGTCTCCGTTATAATACTCACCCCCTCAGCTGTGGTTAAAAGTGCCATAAAGGGAGCTTGCAAATCGGTTGGAAATCCTGGATAAGGCTGTGTCACAATATTCTGAGCTTCAAACCTACCGTCACCAATGACCCGTAAAGCATTCGGACCTTCTGTAATAATTTCAGCGCCCACATCTTCTAATTTCCGAATAACAGAGTTTAAATGCCCAGGGATCACATTTTCTAAAAGCACGTTCCCTTCTGTCCCAGCAGCCGCAATCATGTAAGTTGCTGCTTCAATTCTATCTGGCATAATCGTATAAGTTGTGCCATGTAAATCTTGCTTTTTAACGCCGTTAATAATAATTTCAGTAGAACCTGCTCCAGAAACATCTGCTCCAATGGCATTTAAGAAATTAGCCAAATCTGCAATTTCCGGCTCTTGAGCTGCATTAGAGATAATGGTTGCACCTTCGGCTAAAACGGCAGCCAACATAATATTTTCCGTAGCTCCCACACTGGGGGTATCCAACAGAATTTCTCGTCCTTCTAAACGAGTAGCACAAGCTTCTACATAGCCTTGATTAATCTGGATTTCGGCACCTAAGGACTGGAGCCCCTTAATATGAAGATCCACCCCCCGTTTTCCAATAGAACAGCCCCCTGGGAGCGACACACGTGCCTCATGATGACGCCCTAAGAGAGCACCTAAGACAATAAAGCTGGCCCGCATCTTGCTAACATGATCATATGAGGCTTCTGTACGAGTGATGTCTTTCGCTTCAATAATCATCACATCGTCTTTTTGGGTCACAGTGACCCCCAAGTGACGAAGGACATCAGACATGACAGAGACATCACTTAATTGTGGAACATTTCGGAGCTCAATAGGGGAGTCTGTTAAAATAGCAGCTCCCATGAGTTTTAAAACCGAATTTTTTGCACCCGATATTGAAACTTTTCCGTTTAAAGGTTGCCGTCCTTCAATAACCAGTTTATCCTGGGATTGCAATGGTTAAGCCTCCGATACTTTCAGCATGCTCCTATGAACATCATAGCATAAGTCCCAAAAAATAGGATGCCCTCACGATGGAGGACAAGTTAATGGATATTGATCATCATGAAGAACCTATTGCCAAATTACTTTTTTGAACAAGATACCCTTACCATTGCCAAGTCGTTGCTGGGACAGCACCTATTTTCGTGGGATGAGAAGGCTCAGGCGTTTATCATTTGTCGGATTATAGAGACAGAAGCTTATACACAAGAAGATCCCGCATGCCATGCCTATAAAGGACCGACAGGAAGAGCCAAAACATTATTTAAGGCACCGGGTTTGGCCTATGTGTATTTTATCTATGGCATGTACCATTGTTTAAATGTAGTAACAGAACCTTTAGGAACAGGTGGGGCCGTTTTATTTCGAGCATTGGAACCTATTTACAACCCAACTGAACAGGAGTTGAAAACAAATGGCCCTGGACGGCTTTGTAAAGCGCTCAACATTACCAAGGCAACCCATAACGAACTCCCTTTAAACCAGATTAATCCCCAACTGTATTTAGCTCAGGGAGAAAATATTCCGGCAAAGGATATTGTTACCACCACCCGTATAGGCATTTCTGTGGCACAAGATTACCCTTGGCGCTTTTACCTTAAAGACAATCCTTGGGTTTCCGTGACAGAAAAACAGCGCAAGCCAAAGTAAAGCCATTGGCATCAGCATAAACTTATAAGCGAGGTTGTGAACTGTTTGGTGTGTTTAAGAGTGTGAGGCAGATTGCTCTTCCACATTACGGTTAAACTCAGCAGATGAAGCAGCATGTGCCATTGCAAGACGAGCTTCTTCTTCGCTTAAGGGTTGAAAGCTTAAGCTGATTCGACGCTCTTCAGGGTTGAATTTAACAATATAGGTCTCAATTTTATCGCCCACATTCACCTGTTTATTGGTGGCGTTCTGATGATCCGTAATATCTCGGCTGGGGAGTAGTGCTTCGACACCAGGATAAACTTCAACAAATGCACCAAAATGCTTAATGCGGGTAACGTTACCTTCTACTTTTTCGTTTAAGGCAAGAACCTTCACAACTTCAAGCCAAGGATCGGGGAATTGACTCTTAATACTGAGACTAACCCGTTGTTTTTCGTAGTCAATGCCAATCACTTCAACTTTCACTTTTTCACCAATGCTCAAGATATCTGAAGGGTGTTCAACCCATCGCCATGACATCTGCGAGAGTGGCAACAAACCATCGACACCGCCTAAATCAATAAAGGCGCCGAAGTCAGTAAGACGAACAACTTCGCCTTCAACCACGTCATTTACCTGGAGATCGGCAAACAATTCTTTACGTTGCTCAGCCATTTGCTCAGCCATCACTTTGCGATGGGAGAGAATAATATTATTGCGTTGCTGATCTAAACTGAGAATTTTAAAAGGTAAAGTTTGACCAACAAGCTCATCCAGTGAAGATTTGACTCTTAAATGACTGGATGGGACAAAACCACGGAGTCCCATAACATCAATTAAAAGTCCACCTTTCACAACAGATGTAACGGTACATTCAATAACAGCATCATTATCTACTAAGGCTTGAAGTTCATTCCAACTTTGAGCGGTAAAGACTCTTCGACGGGACAGGGTGAGTTGGCCATCTTCATTCTCTTCACGGAGAATGAAAAATTCCATTTCATCACCTGACTTAATGCCGTCTTGAGCCATGCTATTGGATATTTCTTTGGATGGAAGAAATGCAGCTGTTTTAGCACCGATATCAACCAAGGCTCCAGAAGATTCAACTGAAATAATGGTACCTTTTACGATATCGCCTTTATTAAAGTTATAATCATATTGATTTAGGAGCTTTTCGAACTCTTCTTTCAGTGTATTTGGTGCATTACCTTCGGCATCATCGTACACCTTTTTACCCGATGGGGACATAAGGGTGTGGTAACCTCCTGACCGACTTAAAAACAAATGGACCATAATACAATAGTCCATCTTATAAATATTAGCAATAGCATCAGCCTCAATCAACCATCTGTTGGAGGATGAAAGCTGATTTTAATTTTGCAAGTGCGCGTTTTTCAGTTTGGCGAATACACTCTCTGGTAACGCCAAATTCGGATCCAAGTTGTTCCAATGTCCACTTTTTGTTTGAGTCTGGATGACAAATCATGCCATACCTTTTTTGGAGGATCTCCTTTTCCTTTTTATTTAAATTTGCAGATAAAGCCATGTATAAAAACGACTTCATGTCTCTTTTAAAAAACAAATCTTCAATCGAGGGTTCGTCTGTTGGAATCACATCAGAAAGCCGTTGCGTGGTGTCATCGGCACCTGCCACCTCAGCCTCCATACTCAGTGGTTTTTGCGCAATACGAAGCAAATGCCCCACCTTCTTTTCAGACATTTTGAGACGTTCTGCCAGCTCGCCTTCTGAGGGGATTTTCCCATTTTGCTCTTTCTCTTCATCTAAAACTTTTTTGAGTTTACTAATGGCATCGATGACGTGACCGGGTAAGCGAATAGGACGGTCATGTTCACCAAATGCCTGCAAAACTGCTTGCCGAACCCACCAGGTGGCATAGGTTGAAAACCGAAATCCCAGGCGCCAATTGTATTTTTCAACGGCTTTAATCAGTCCCACATTGCCTTCTTGAATGAGATCCAAGAAAGAAAGCCCTGGACGTCCCGCGTATTTTTTGGCGATGCTTACCACCAGCCTGAGATTGGAGAGAATCAGTTGTTCTTTGGCCTTTAGATCTCCTCTTTCAATCCGTTTTGCTAGCTCAATTTCTTCTTCTTTGGTGAGTAAAGGCGATTTTCTACTAAGTTGTTGCAGATAGTGATCGGTCCAATCATAGCCATTTCTAGCATAAACAGGATGCCCATCTTCCGTTTTATCAAAATGATCAAACTGCATGGGGTCTTGTTCAAAATCAAAAAGTCCACTCATCTTCTCTTTCTCCCTTTTACTGACCTGCATCCACGAACACCGAACGTTTAAGCCGTATTTCAGCCATTCCAAAATTAGCGTTTCAATCAAACGCATTGACGTTTTAAATTGTTTGTTCAATTTAAAGTGCATTGCGCCTTCAAGAAAGCACAATCAGTTAATCCATAGCCTGAAAGATCTAACTTCAAACCGCTTAGAACCATGATTTACTGGAAATCTGGCGTAACCAACAGAAATGCGAGTTATCCGAAACGGCTGCTAATATAAATATGATATATTTTATATAAAAATACTATATTTTGTAAATAAAATGTTACAGTTTTTGATTCGGACGTTTAAAATTTACGCGGATTGGGTAGCGGTTCTTAGAGGCCCTTTACGGGGATAATGAAACATTTTGCTGAAGGGTTTTGGAAGACGCCAAGGAATCAATAATGTGGGCTTTGGGAAGGCTTCGTAGGATCTTTTTACCGTATCCTTTGGTTTTGAGTCGGGGATCCAGAATAGCCACAATCCCCCTGTCTTTTTGAGAACGAATCAGACGCCCAAAGCCTTGTTTTAAGCGAATGGTTGCTTCTGGCAAAACATAGCCATTAAACCAATCTTCCCCCAGACGCTTCAAACGATCCACCATGGCACTATGAACAGGCTCATCTGGTGTCACAAACGGAATTTTGTCAATAATCACACAGCTTAAGGATTCCCCTGGAATATCAATCCCCTCCCAAAAAGTAGAGGTGGCAAACAAAACACTTTGGCGCGTTTCTTTAAACCACTGAATTAAACGATTCTTGGGAAGATCTCCTTGGACTTTACAAGGAAACGTCACTTTGGGGATCACGGCTGTACTCACTTTTTGCAAAGCCGCATAGCTGGTAAACAGCACAAAGGCTCTCCCATCAGTGTGGTTCAAGATGCGAATAATCTCCTCTGTGGCCGCAGCATGAAACATGGGGTCATTGGGATCGGGCAGTTGTGGAGGGAGATACAGTTCACATTGGTTTTTAAAGTCAAAGGGACTGTCTAAAATGACATCTTGTGCAGCGAGGCTTTTTGGAATCCCCAGTTCCCTGCGAAAACAGCTTAGATTTCCATCGGTGGCTAGGGTTGCACTGGTAAGGACGCCACTTTTTTCGGACCAAAGGGTTTTTAAAAAGTAGTCGGCAATATTTAAAGGAGTCGATTTTAGCTCATAATAAAGTCGATCAGGGCGAACTTCGGCCCAATTCACCCGATCGATATCGGTATTGGTGGGAAAGAACTCCCAGCGTAAGATTAAGCCTTCATGCTGATCCAACAGCTTGCTTTGCTGAACTTTTGCAATATCCGTTTCAAGGCCATTAATAAGAGACAGCTGTGAGATATCAAAATTACCGAGCCAGGTTCTTAACTCCGATAAAACTGCAATTTGTCGTTCCACCAGTTGAACAAAATGGGCATCTGGGTAAATTTTGAAAGTTTGTTTACCCTGACTATTGCCAAAAAGCCATTGGAGAACTTCGGATTCCGTTTGATAGATAGCTTGGTGAAATTCTTCTGGAACTGGCTGAAGTCGCCGGTTAATTTTCCGCAGCAGTTTTTGGGTGGCAAACTTTCCAATACGAGCTGTAAAGGCCTTTAACGCAAAAGATTTAATGTGATGGGCTTCATCAAAAATAACCGTTTCATGGTCTGGCAGTTGCCCAGCCTGAATATCTTGCAGATACAGCGCATGATTAACAATCAAAATATCAGCCTCTGCCAAGTCTTTGCGGGCAAGGCGATAAGGATTATCCACATAATAAGAACACCTTTTGCCAAGGCAATCCTCTGAATCACTTTTAATCTCTTCCCAGATTTCATCGGGAATTTCGAGATCCAATGTTGCTTTATCTCCATCCCACCCTTGCTGTAATGCACTTTTCATGAGATTGACATACAAAATTTCGCCACAGGTGGGGCTCAGGGATTTTTCAAACTCCTGCAATTTTTGAATACACAAATAATTTCGACGGCCTTTGACGAGTTTTATCTGTAAATCATCAAAGCCCGCAGCTTTGGCAACAAAAGGAATGTCTTTTTCCAACAATTGTTCCTGAAGGGCGATGGTTCCTGTAGAAACCACAATGGGTCGTTGAGAGGCAAAAAGCGCAGGAATTAAGTATCCAAATGATTTACCAGCCCCAGTTCCTGCTTCAATAGAAACGGTACTTCCCTCTTGAAGGGCATCATAAATGGAAGTTACCATGGTTTCCTGAATCGGACGTGGCTCATATCCTGGCAATTGTTGCGCAATTTCCAAATATTTGTCTTTAATGGAAAAGACCACAAAAGGATTCCTTGTATTTACAGTGGGTTGTCTCCTCGAATGGCGAGTTTGTGGTGTTCTCGAAAGTCTTTTCCAGAGGCCGTTCCCTCCTCTGGACACCTCCCTGATTTTTTAAAGGGTTTCACTCTTTACCCTAATTAATGGGGGCTTGGAGCAAAACGCTAATAGAAAAACAGGGGCGGTGCAGGGCAGGATACAGGCCCTGCACAACCAACTTAGTCAAAACATATAACTCACCCTTTGAGTTTGTCTCTTTCTATTATGGCCAATTCCAATTCATTTGAATACTTTCAATTTACGTTGTGAAACATCCAAGCTGGTGTTGATTTTCGATAAAAAGGCAATTTGTGACCTTGAGTGCGTTTATTGATTTCAGTAAAATCATTTTTCAAGGAGTTTCATGGTGAAAATCAATAGACCCTTTATTGGTGTGGATCATCGGCATATTTTGGGAAGCGGTATCAATGAAGAATCTCGCTTACTGGATAGCATTGCAACCCATTTGTCTCAAGATGAAACCGTTAAAACAACCTTGAAACACCAGGCTGAAGCACAAGGACGTAGCAAAAATTGTCGCTGGATGATTCATCGCCTTGGATTGGACAATACCTTAATCTTGATTAGCCCCCTGGGTCTCATGGAACTGCCCGTTCCTCTCAATCAAGGCAAAAAGGTAGCCGATATCCTAGGTGGGTTAAAGCAACTGATTCAAGAAAAGGTAACCCAACTCATTTCAGCCAATGATTATCAGCCCAATACACCCAACAAAACACAATTTCATTATTCAGGACCTTTACGCATTAAGCCTCGCCGACAACAAACGGATCCAGATCAACCGCCCCCTTATATTGATGAAGCAGATCGCGGAAAACCCAACCCTTTTTCACCAGATGAAATTGCAGAAGCCTTTGAAGAAACCGAAAACAAGCGCTCCGAAGAAGCTCAAAACACCCGCCGAGAAGAGCTCAAAATCTACTACAAAGATCTACCAGAGGGCGAGCAGGAAGAGGCCATTGAAGAGGCTCTGGCCTATCGTGAACGATTGGATATCATGCAGCACCTAATTAGCAAGGCCCGCTTTGGCCCCAATGATGCCGATGTGAGAAAACACCAACGACTCGAACGCCTATTTGAACAAAAATGGCGCCCTATACTTCAAAAAGAGAAACTAGAAGATAAAATAGACGCTGTTCGGGTTTCTCGACGAACTGATCAGGATCCCCATGTGGCGAAAGCCATTTTAAAAGGGGCTGATGGTAAAGAATTACAGCTGGTTCATACCCAAGACCCTGGGCAAAAGCTCAAGACATGGTTTAATGAGGCTATGCAACAGTTTATTGAACAAGCCAAGACTTTAACCTCATAAACACCCTTTATTGAATAAAACTGACGCTTTTTGAATCGATATCAAAGCTCCTAAAAGAGCGTTTTAAGGGGCTTCCGATAGATATTTCAGCCCGACATGCTTCATGATTCTCATGGTGAATGATATCTTGCTGTTTTGATTGCCCTTGTCATAAGGTATAATAAACTTTAGCATGCCATGGGCTTAGAGCATTCAGAAGCTTTTAAAGCACTTGGTCATTGAGGGTTCATGCTGTTGTGTAGAGAGTTAATCTAGGGTTTATATGCATATTCAGCAAATTGAGATCGATAACTTTAAGTCTTTCTCGAACAAAACAATCATTCCGTTTGAGCAAGGATTTACAACCATTTCAGGGCCAAATGGCTCTGGAAAAAGCAATATTATTGACAGTATCTTGTTTTGCCTCGGGTTGTCGTCCTCTCGGACCATGCGTGCTGAAAAGTTGACGGACTTGATTAACAATGCCTCAAAGCGTCGAGAAGCCTCTGTGAGCATTATGTTTGGAAATACCGATGCTTCTGATGATGAGAAAGTGATTGTAACCCGAAAAATTAAGGATAGTGGCGCATCTGGCTATGGCAGCACGTATTATCTTAACGGCAAAGTGGCAACGCTAACGGAGATTCACGATCGCCTATCACAGCATAATATTTCACCAGGCGCCTATAACGTTTTAATGCAGGGGGATGTTACAGGAATTATCAATATGACGGCTATGGAGCGCCGCAAAATTATTGATGAAATCGCAGGGGTTGCCGAATTTGATCGAAAAATTGATCAGGCTCAGAAAGAATTAGAGTCGGTTTCGGGGAGCATTGAACGGTTTGCAATCCTTTTAACCGAGCTGGAATCAAGGGTTCAGCAGCTTTCTCAAGAACGAGATCAGGCTTTAAAATACCAAAAACTCAAAGATGAAAAACAACATTTTGAAAATATGATCCTGACGGCAAAGTTTTTGGATATCCAAAAGGCCATCCAGGCGGCAGAACAAAATATTGTCCAATCTCGGAAGCAAAAAACCCTGAGCCAGGCACAACTGGTTGAACTGGAAAAGGTGGTTAATACAACCCGGGAAGCACTGACTCAAATTGCCAATGAGGTTAAACGCAAAGGGGAAGACCAGCAAATTGCCCTTAAAAAGCAGATTGAAGGGTTAAAAGGCGCCATTTCCCGGAAAAAAGATTCGATTCAGTTTAGCGCCCAGAAAAAACGGGAGAATCTCCAGAGTATTGAACGTATTCATGAGGAGACGCACCGAGTCACCTCTAAAATAGAAGACTTAAATGTCACTATTGAGGGCTTTGAACATCAGCATAAAGAGGTTGATGAAAAGCTTCAAAAAGAACAAGCACTCTTAGCGACTTTAATCCAAAAGCTATCCGAGTTGTCTGACTCAACCGGAGAATTGGGAAAGGCTCAAATTCAAACCCGCCAGGAACTCACTCAGGCTGAAGATCAGCTCTCGGCGTTAAATCGTCAAAAATTAGATATTGAAGCTGAACTCGAACGCCAGGAACGGGAGAAAAATTACCTTCAAGAGCGTAATGCTTCCTCCGGAAACCGTCATACTGAAATTAACACCGAAAAAACGAGCCTGGAAAAAGCCATTCAAGATGGGCTGCAAGAACGGGTCGCCTTTGAAAAGCAAGTTCAAAACCAACAGCTTGAAGTGGCCAAAATCAAGGTTGCTCTCAATGGTGCAACAGCTGATGTGAACAAACTCCATCGGGAATATACCCAACTTGAAGCCCAAAAGCGGGCTTATGAAGACATGAACTTTGGTCGAAGTGTGGATACCATCCTCAATGCCAATATCCCTGGTGTTCATGGCACATTGGCCCAACTGGGCAATGTCGATGAAGAATTTGCCCAAGCCATGGAGATTGCCCTGGGTGGACGGATGAAAAGCATCGTGGTGGATGATGACGAAGTGGCTCAGGAAGGGATTGAACTGCTGCAAAAAACCAAGGCCGGACGGGCAACATTCTTGCCTCTCAACAAAATGCGAGAGCGCAATTACCTGCCCTTACTCCCTCAGGATGAAGGCATTATTGATTATGCTCTGAACTTAATGCATTTCGATGATCAATATGGGGATGTTTTTGCCTATGCATTAGGGGATACGGTGATTGTTGAAGATATGGCCGTCGCTCGGAAGTACCTTCGTAAATTCCGAATGGTCACGTTGGATGGGTCCTTGCTTGAAAAAACCGGGGCAATGACAGGCGGTTCCCAAGCCAACCATGCCAGTGGTCGTCTGGCCTCAGGGAAAATGGATCAGCAATTACGAGAACTTCGTGAACAACTCGAAGCCAAAGATGAGGATAAAGAGCGTCTTGAGAAAAAACTGACCTCTGGCGAGATTAAATTGGATTCTTTAAAAGAAGATTTTGGGAAATTTTTATCCGAACTCCAACGCAAACAAATGGCGTTAGAAGCCTTAACCCGAGAGCTCAACCAAATTACTCAGAACGAAGCGGATGACGCCGTCATTGAAGCCCTTGAAAAGCGAATTAATGAGCTGAAATCGGAATTGCGTGAAACGGAACAAAAAATTGAACAAGGTATCCAAAAGGTTGAATCCTTGAAGCAAGCCCTTCAAGAAGTGGAGTCTCAATTACCTACGGAGCAATTGGAAAGAATAAAGTCCGAAATGGAAAGCGTGGAGTTTCAAATTCGGTCTTACGAGTCTCAAAATCGAAATATTCAGTCGGAAATTCAGTCCAAGCAGTTGGAAAAAGCATTTCAGGAAAAGAGTATTCAAAGCTATGTTGATCAGGTTGAACAATTAAAAACCAACAATACGGCCATTGATAAAGAAAATAATCAGATGCTAGAAGAGATTCAGCTGACTGAAAAACAAATCACCGCTTTAGAAGCACAAACCGGCGAGTTAGATGAGGAATTACAGCGCCTTCAGGTAGAACGGGATAAAGTTCAGGCCCAATTGGTTCAAGAGGAGCAGAAAAAATATAACTTGAGTCGGGATATTGGCTTAATTGAAGAACAGATTCTGTCTTTCCAATCCCGCAAAAAAGAACTTCAGCCAGAACTGGAAGCCATAAAAGAAGAACTGATTGATGCTGGGGTTAATCCCGAAGAAGTGGCAGCAGAGAATTTACCCGCATCTGACGAGGTTCTCAAAAATATTCAGAAAATTAGTCGGCAGATGGAGTCCATGGGGGCAGTGAATATGCGGGCCATCCATGATTATGAAGAGGTGATGAGCCGCCATCAGGAACTCACAGAGAAGATTGATACCTTAAGCCGTGAAAAAGAAGACTTGGGAATTAAAATCAACGGCTACTCAGAACTCAAGTTGAATGCTTTCTTAACGGCCTTTGAAAATGTGGATAACAACTTCCAAGAAATCTTTGCGGAGCTTTCAGATGGTGAAGGCCATTTGGTGCTCACCAATCCAAGTGATCCTTTTAATGGTGGTTTGACGATTGAAGCGCGTCCCAGAGGCAAGAGAATGCAGCGGATGGAAGCCATGAGCGGGGGCGAAAAATCGCTAACGGCCTTGGCCTTTGTGTTCTCTTTTCAACGCTACATGCCAGCCCCATTTTATGCGTTTGATGAAGTAGATATGTTCTTGGATGGGATTAACGCAGAGAAACTGGCCCACATGGTGAAGCGGCAATCGGAAGCGGCCCAGTTTATTGTGGTATCCCTCCGAAAACCGATGTTGCAAAACTCAGACCGGACCGTTGGGGTCACCCAAAAACGCGACGGCGTTTCCAAAGTAACAGGAGTGATGCTACAACATGCTTCCTGAAGAATCGGTAAACACCACGCCCATTGATGGGATTGAGATTTTGGTCACGCTGGCCAAAAACGGCAAAATTGATCCATGGAACATTGATATTGTTGAGGTCACGGATCAGTATCTTCAAATTTTGGCGAAGCTCAAATCGCAAGACCTGAAGCTCACCGGAAAAACATTATTGTATGCCGCTATTCTCTTAAGAATGAAGTCAGATAGCTTGTCAGGCATCAACTTTTTGGAGATCTCCTCTGAAGAAGAGGATACCTATATGGAAGACGGTGACTTTCTCGAAGTGGATATGGCGTCCGCCCCTTCACCATTACAACACCTCTCCAAAACCTTTGAAACACTCGATCAGGTGATTCGCCGACGAACCAGTGTCAAACAGCCTCGAAATCGAAAAGTAACCTTAAATGACTTGATCCAGGAACTCAAGAAATATGAGGAATTGGAAAAAAAGCGACGTCTTAAGGAAACCGTTGAGAAGGCCGAACGCCGTCGAATGCGGAATTTCACAGATCTATCCTCTGAAGAGATTGTTGAATTAGCCCATGAAGAGTTTATTGAAGATACCATTCTTCGGATGAAAGCGATTTTAGAGCAATTTTTTCTCCATGATCAAAACATTAGCCTCACCCAACTGGAAACCGAAGGGAAAATTGACAGGGTTTCGGCATTTATTGCGGTTTTATTTCTGGCGTCTCGTGGCGAGGTTGATCTTCAGCAAGAAGCCTTCTACACTGAGCTCTATATCACGTCATCTCCGGAGGACTTAGTGAGTTCCAATGATGATCCATTTGAATTAGCAGGATAAGGAGACACCCTTAAGATGTCACCGAGCCTAAAAGGTAAAATTGAAGCCGTTTTATTTATGACTGGGAGAGCCCTGTCAATTTCTGAAATTGCTGAAAAGCTAAATGAATTGCCCGAATCGATTGAAGAAGCCTTATTAGACCTGATTAATGACTATTCCTGCCGAGAAGACTCTGCCTTGGAGATTGACGACACCGAAGGTTATATTCTTCAGGTGAAAGAAGATTATGAGACCGTGGTGAATCAAATGATTCCCATTGAACTCTCCATCTCGGCACTACGAACATTGTCTGCCATTGCTATTCATGGGCCTGTTCTGCAATCCAGCCTGGTTGAGATGCGAGGAAGTGCTGCCTATGATCATATTAAAGAGTTAGCCCAGCATCAGCTTGTTTCCAAAAAACGGAAAGATAGAAGCTATATGCTCAATGTAACCTCTAAATTTCACGAGTATTTTAAACTCACTGGCGATAAAGAAGAGCTCAAACAGCTCTCTCTACAGATGGCAGACGAAGCCGATAATAATTAAACCCGCTTCCGTTCTTATCCTTAATATTCTTTTAAATTTAAAAAATAAAACTTTTCATAGGCTGTTACAAACTAACATCAATTATTTAAAATTTGCCTTTATATACTTGGAAGGGTAAATAGACCGTAGCGAAGACGGATTATTAAAGACCTTTTCCAACAGTAAGAGGAGTGAACATGAAGGTATTATCGGGGATTTTGCATGACTGTATTAAAACGCATTTAAACATTTGAGTTGAGTTCAGTCACCTTGACTGAATCAATCGAATTTCATCCAATATCTTCTGGAAGATACGCTTTTGTGCTTTTTTGTAAAGTTACAGAAGAGACAGAAAACAGAGTATTTGAAGATAAGGGGGAGAGCCAGTTTATCTTGTTCATCTTGATTGTCTGCTTTCAGAGGGGGAAAGCAGACATTTTATTTTGCCGAACATGTTACAATCCCTGAGAATTTTTATTATAGTAAGGGATGATTTTATATTTTCAGGGACAATACCTTGCAGAGCAGCTTACAAAACCCGAATCTCTCCGTTACAGCATTTCAGCAGGAAATTGAAAGAAAGTATCAGTGCCCAGCATCCGAGCGGGTACAGGTTCTTGCAGAGCTCACGGGTGTTTTAGACTTATTTTTGCAAAACAAATGGACCGATGCTGATCACCCCGGCAAACGCCAGGCATTGTTAGCAGGATTAAATCAACTTTTAGGGCCTCAGGCGCAAGGCAATATTGTTTTGGCCCAAATTGATTCTCGGCCAGGGCATGTGGTTGAAAATGCGCAAAAAGTAATGGCTTATATGATGGCTGCGGAAGCCATTGGCGCTGATATGGTTATTTTCCCAGAATTATCGCTGATGGGTTACCCCATTTATGACGCCATTGGACGGTATCGGGTGTTGGTTGAACAAAATATCCAAATGCTTCAGGCTTTAGCCCAACGTTCTGGAAAAACCCGAGCTGTTGTAGGTTTTGTAGAGCCTCGACAATTCACCCAAGCTGGCCGTGTGGTAGGGAAATCCTTTTATAATAGCGTTGCGATTTTAGGCGAGGGACAAATCGAAGGGGTGGTCCGAAAATCACTTTTACCCACCTATGGCGAATTTGATGATTACCGGATGTTTGAGCCCTCCCCAGCCTCAGGAACGCATCCCGGCAAGACATTATCCAGTGCCGACTGGGGCTTTACAGAAAAGGCCATGTCGGGTATTCCAAGTAATATTCATGGGCATTACTGGGGGATTTCCATTTGTGAAGACGGATGGAATGACGATAGCTTTTTCCACCAAGGCAAGCTGTATCGACAAGATCCAGTTGAAGAGCTGATTCAAGGTGGGGCAGAGGTAATTATTAATACGTCTGCTTCTCCCACACGGGCTTTAAAAGAACAGCTCAAGCACAGCATGTTGGCCTCTGTTGCGCAAAGATACCAACGACCCATTGTCTATGTGAACCGATCGGGTGCTGTGGATGAGTCGGTTTTTGATGGCGTGAGCCGAGTGTATGATGCACAGGGTCATTTGGTTGCCCGAGCCAAGGCCTTTGAAGAACAGTTTCTCATTGCCAACCCCTTCACTGGTTTAGGGTCAATTGAGGCCCTCCCCAAAGGAGAAGAGCAAACTTTTGGCGTTCCTAAAACTTACAATCCTCACGATTCTTCTGACTTAGAACGAACCTATAAAGCGGTTGTTCAAGGAATACAAAGTTATTTTCAATCTGCTGGGGCTTATCGGGCTGTCTTGGGATTATCCGGGGGATTAGACTCATCGGCTGTTGCCACCCTTCTGGCTGAAAGCTTAGGCCCTGAGAATGTGCTGGGTATCAGTATGCCGTCCAAAATCACATCTCACAGTAGCAAAACCGATGCACACCAACTGGCTGAAAATTTAGGAATTCATTTTATTGAAATTCCCATTCAAGAAGTTATTCAGACTTTTGAAAGTCAGTATACAAAATTAAATTTGGGTTTTTGGGGAAGTTCTGTT
>JANWIO010000007.1 GCA_025449835.1 Vampirovibrionales bacterium | reverse complement strand
GGCGTTGGCCGTATGGAGCAAGCGCCTTTGAGTGATAAAAAATTGATTGCTGCTGCCCGGAAAGTATACGGCAGTCAAATCACCCGTACTGACATTCCGAAGTTGGCGGAGCCTTACGGAAAATACCAAGGGTATTGGGCATTGTATTTAATGCAGCTGGGTGAAAAATAACGTTGATTTTTTTCACAAAGTTAAACAGGCCCTCACTTTTACAAGTCTGAAACTTTTTGGCCTGCCTACGAGTAAATAAAGTATCTTCATCCCAAAACTGATGTCACAAAAATTTGAATGTGAAAGGAGACCCACGATGTTGCAAACCAAACTGAAAACCAAATTGGCCCTCAGTGCCCTTGTTTTGTTAACAACAGCAGGAACCCTAATATTACCTGCAAATGCCTATTATCAGCCTTACTATAATTCCTCTGATTCAAGCACCTACAACAATGGCACATTCTTTCAGCATCACCCTTATGTGAAAACAGCATTAATTGGAAGTGGCGTTGGTGCTGTCTTAGGAGGCGTCTTGTCTCAAGAAGGTAGCCGAACCAATGGTGCTGTTAAAGGAGCCATTTTAGGCGGAGGAGCTGGCTTAGGTATTGAATATTTGAAAGAAAAAGGGTTTTTCTCATCGAGTTCACAATGGTAGGTTAAAAGAAAGGTCTTCTTTTCTTCAGAATTGAGCAACCTCTGTTTTTTTATTTTTTAAACTATAATTTCATTAAGGTCGGCTATTCATGTATAAGTCACTTTGTTCTTTTGTTGTCGTTCATTACAGGATTGAGAAACGTGTTATTTCATCTTCTCAGAAATAAAAGAGACAATGGCTAAGGCTTTTTGGGCAGTCTTACTCTGTGGAATCCTGCTTTATGGGTCGCAAAATGTGTATGCTTCCACAGACCCCATAAAACCTATTTCCCTGGATGACAGCAATGTCGTTCTGAATGGCCTTTTACAGAAAACCGAAAAAGACCCTATCGATTTGGCCACAGTCCTCAAACTGGTTGTGAATCAAAGTCTTCCGGTGGCATCCGATAAAGAGAGTGCCCAAATTGCGCAAAGTTTGTTCCGGGAATCCATAGCCAATATGCTTCCTAGCGTGGAAGGCAGCCTTGTCCAAAGCCATTTTAAAGGCGGTACTCAAATTTTTAGTGGCTCAACGGTAAGTGTTATCAAAGACACCGTTCAGCCACAAGTCTCTGTCTCCTGGACCATTAATCCAGGGGGATACGATATCTATACAATATTGGCTGCCAAGCAACGTAAAACAGAAGCGGGTTTTCAAGTAAATGAAACACTACAAGAACAACTTTCAGGGGCTGCTCAGGACTATTTTAAACTCCTCGCCGCCCAAGTTAACCGGGAACAGGTTCTAAAAAGCATTGACGATGCCCAAGAACAAGTTAATTTAAATAAAGCTCGATTGGTAACCGGCCAAGGCAATAAGCTGGATCTCTTAAAATCACAAACCCTTTTGGCGGATCAGCAACAGTCATTGGTAGAGGCAGATATCGCTATCTCAAATGCAGAGCAGGCATTGTTAAATCGGCTCAACCTAGATCCCACCATTGATTTAGAAACCCGTCCCATTGAACTGGCAAAACATACCATTGTGAATAAATCGTACACTGTGGAAAGTTTAATTAAAACGGCGCTCCAGCAAAGCCCTCAGTATCAAAAGTCTGTGCAGGAACTTACTGCTTTAGGGATTGATTACAAAGCTATTCGCTCTGAGTTTATTCCCTCCATTACCTTTAGAACCTATGTCAATGGTACTGGCCCTAATTGGAACAGTCTTGTTCGGACAAGCTACGGTGGTTTTACAGTTAATATGAACTTGCTGGATAATTTAGGGTTGCACATTCCCTTGCAATTGGAAGAAAAACGAGCTGAAATCCAAAAGGCAGTTATTGATTTAAAAACCCTCGCCAGAAACATTGAAACACAGGTAACAACAGCCTATTTAAACAGTTACTCTTATGAATCCGGGATTGAAACAGCAATAAAAGATCGAGATTTGGCAGAAGAGACCTATAATGTTGCCTTCGCAAGATTAAAAGCTGGGTTTGGCACAAATTTAGATGTTGTGGATGCAGCAACCAGTCTGGCATCTGCACGAGTCAAAGTGGAACAAGCGATTCTAAATTATAATGAGTCTCAAGTTCAGTTGGTACAAGCGGTTGGGGAGGCTTCTCCCGATCATTTATTATATGGAGTTCAAGCCAATGCAAAATAAGCCCACCTCTCTGTTCACAAAACCCGTCTTTTACATCTTTGGCCTGGGCGCCATATTATTGGTAAGTCTTGGGGTGTATTTCTACCAACAGCATTTGGCCAAAAATCAAAAGGCAGATTATCAAACGGCACAGGTTCAACGGGGGACCATAAAAATCAGTGTCTCTGCCACAGGCGTTGTTGCCCCCTATCGTGAAATTGAAATTAAAGCCAAGTCCAGCGGTAAAATTATTCAACTACCCTTTGATGTCAGTGATCATGTCAAAAAAGGGGATCTTTTGGTGGAACTGGATCCGATTGATGAAATACCCGCTGTTCAGCAAGATCAAGCCAACTTAATGGCGGCTGAGGATAAATTAACACAAGCGCTTTACACCTTACACGCCGCTCAGCAAACCTTAAAAACAGACAAAGCACATGATTTGGCCGATATTCGTTCCGCAAAGGCAAAGTCCAAATATGCCGCCATAAACCAAAAACGTCTTGATCAACTTTTACAAAAAGAATATATCAGCCAAGACGAATATGATTCTGCTGCAACAAACACTGTCAGCAGTTCGTCAGACTTAAGAAATGCCCAGGTCAAGCTTCATGAGCTTCAGGCAGAACAAACTACTTTGGGTGCAAAACGTGAGGATGTCACAATTTCCCATGATCAGGTGGTTGCTGCAAAATCAGCTTTAGATGAAGCGGAACAACATTTGCGAGACACCAAAATATATGCGCCCATTGATGGGGTTGTTTCCAATTTAAATGTTCAAATTGGACAGATTCTGGCGTCGGGGATTACCAACGTCGGCGGTGGAACCCCTGCACTCTCTGTTGCAGACATTTCTCGTCTTTACGTTTTAGCCTCCGTGGATGAAAGCGATATTGCCCATGTGAAAGTGGGACAATCCGTTAATATCACAGCCGACTCTTACCCGAAAAAGAAATTTAGTGGTAGGGTTGTTCGGATTGCCACAGAAGGGGTCAATGCGTCGAATGTGGTGACGTTTCAAGTAAAGATTGAGGTCACTAGCCCTAATAAATCATTGCTAAAGCCTCAAATGACAGCCAATGTTGAAATTGTAGAAGCACAGGATTCAAATTCATTGATTGTCCCTAAAGATGCCCTTATAAAAGGCGATCCTCCCAAAATACAAATTTTAAAACCCGATCAGACAACCGCTTTTGTGCCAGTAAAGATTGGGATTCGCAATGATACCGATCAAGAAGTTTTATCGGGTGTTACCGAAGGTGAAACCGTTATTTTGCACCCCCATCAGCTTGAAAGTCGATGGCGCAAAGACACACCTCACGTGGGTGGGATGAGAGGGCCCGCTGGTTTCATGATGGGAGGTGGGCATCATCACTAATGCCATTAAAACCGAGGGCCTGACAAAAATTTATAGAATGGGTAGCAACACCTTGGTCGCTTTAGATCATGTTGATTTAGAAGTAAAACAAGGGGAAATAGTGGCACTTACGGGCTCTTCCGGCAGCGGAAAATCGACATTAATGAATCTTTTGGGATGCCTTGATCGCCCTGACGAAGGGCATTACTTTCTGAATAGTGAAGATGTTGCGCTGTTACCACCGGATCGGCTGGCACAAATCCGAAACCAGGAAATCGGCTTTGTCTTTCAAAGTTTCAATTTGCTTGCGAGAACCTCCGCCTTGGAAAACGTTGAACTTCCCTTGTTATATGCCGGTCTCTCAGATTCAAAGCAGCTTGCAGAAAAGGCTTTGGAAAAAGTGGGATTGGCCTCACGTATGGATCATGAACCGAACCAAATGTCTGGTGGCCAGCGACAGCGAGTTGCCATTGCCCGAGCCATTGTGACAAGCCCCACCATTATTTTGGCAGACGAGCCAACAGGAAACCTGGACAGCCAAACCAGCCAGGAAATTATGGATTTATTCTTACAACTCCACCAAGAAGGTCGGACCATTATTATTGTCACTCATGAAGTCGATATTGCAGCCTATTGCCAACGACAAATTCGAATGTCTGACGGCCGTATTGTTGACATGCTCAGTGCAAAATCGAGTTAAAGCCGATGTTGTTTTGGACCATCCTGAAAGTTGCTTTGAAAAGCTTATTGGCAAATAAGCTTCGTACCATTTTATCAATGCTGGGGATTATTATCGGTGTGGGCGCTGTGATTGCAATGTTGGCCATTGGCGCAGGTGCTCAAAATCAAGTAATGCAAAGAATTTCTGCAATGGGGACAAATCTTCTGGTGGTTCGTCCCGGCCAAAATGGATTTCATGGCGTCGTATCCGGGACCCAACAGAATCTAAAACTTGAAGATTGCGAAAAGATTTTAAACAGCGCTCCTGAAGTATTTGAATTGGCTCCCGTTGTGGGAGGCAGTGTGCAACTCAAATACATGGATAAAAATAGCCGTACCAATCTGATTGGCACCTCTATTACCTATTTCCCCATTCGAGATTTTGAAATTGATAAAGGCCGTTTATTTACTGAGGATGAAACCAACCGAATGGCAAGGGTTGTTGTTCTTGGCCCCGTTACAGCGCAAAACCTTTTTGGTACCGAAAACCCCATTGGCAAAATGGTGAAATTAAACGGGATTAACTTTAAGGTGGTGGGGATTCAAAAATCAAAGGGAGATCAGGGCTACTTCAACCCGGATGATCAGGTGATTGTGCCTTATACCACGGCCATGAAACAAATTTTAGGTATTGATTTCTTGCGCGAAATTGACCTCCAAACCTACCCAAAAAGTGATATTAATCAGGCGCAAGCGGATATCACGCTCCAACTGAGAAAAGCACATCATATTCAACCCCAAATACCAGACGATTTTAATATTCGGAACCAGGCAGAGTTTCTTGAAACGGCATCTAGTGTTAGCAAAACATTCACAATACTCCTGGGGGGTATTGCCAGCATTTCATTAATCGTCGGTGGCATTGGCATTATGAACATTATGTTGGTCACTGTCACAGAACGGACCCGAGAAATCGGTATTCGCAAAGCCGTAGGAGCCAGAGAACAGGATATCCTCCGTCAATTTTTATTTGAGGCCTTTTTACTCAGTTTTATCGGTGGACTCATCGGTGTGCTGTTGGGTCTCGGTGCATCAACAGTACTCAGTATTGTTTCCCCTTTTAAAACCATTGTCCAGCTCCCCAGTATCTTATTATCTTTATCGTTTGCGCTAGCAATCGGTGTATTCTTTGGGTATTACCCGGCTTATCGAGCTGCAAAGCTTGACGTCATTGACGCCCTGCGATACGAGTAATACTCCATCATTTAGGGGACATTCTCTTGGAATCGTAAAACTTCCCTTATTTTATGCCGAAAATGAGGATAGGTTAAAAAAGAGTCTGCAATTGAGAAGATGATATTGCTTCGATAGACATTTTTAAAAATTGCATTACACTCTCCCTAAAAGACATGGCTAAAGGAAGGACAGACTGATGAATTTTTGGACAAAGATTGAAGCGGTTATTGCACAAAGTTCTGGGCAACCCCTGCCAATCAATATTATGCAACAATTACAATCCCAATCTAATACCGGTGCATTTGGTCAAATTATCAATGGCATGCAAACCGCCAACGGAACCTTAGTGATGCCAACCCCTCCAACGCCCCCTACGAACCCAGCAGATCCAGTAGCTCAACAACAGTATAATCAAGCGTTACAAACGTATAATACGCAATTTCAGGCATATAATACTCAAATGATGAACATGTTTTTTCAACGATTTCAAATGATGCAACAGTCGATTATTCAGGCGCAACATGCACAATCAGCATCAAATAATAGTCC
>JANWIO010000006.1 GCA_025449835.1 Vampirovibrionales bacterium | reverse complement strand
GTTCAATTCCTTTACGGTTAGGGCTCATTTTAGTATCGGGTAACGTTGAATACACTGCTCCGCCTCCTCATATTAAAGCTTTTGAAAGACACCCTATGATACCACCATCTTCATTCTCAAAATAGAACCCAGCCCCCCGTTTTTCAGAATAAAAAGCCGATATTTGCAACACATCATGAAACCCTCAAACAAACAGATTTTAAATATCAAGTCATGTTTGGCATAAAATAAGATGAATTTCATAAAGAAACAGAGGTGATACCTAAAATGCAAATTCTTTCGGCGGCCTCATTTCATCGAGCCACAAACCATCCTCACAGGAATTCCCCTAAACCTCAGGCAGCTCCCCTTTGTTTTGGGCAAAAACAGTCCTCAGAAAAGCAATTTCATCAGGCTGTAGAAAGACTTTTTAACCTCATTCAATCTTACGTGGGGTCCTCTGATCCTGAAAAAGCGCTACCCCCAAATTTAAAAAAAACATTTTTAGCCTATTTCCCCCCTTTTCCCAAATTAAAAAATATAGATTGGCATGCGATCTATGCTTACAGTTTATTTAATCCATTAGCGGATCTTTCGGAAGCAGCCCAAGAAAAAAAGGCTGCAAGCCTGGCCCTCTTTAATGAAATCAAAGATCCCCTTTCAGATGTTGCCCTCAAGATTCTTGAATCTCCCAAATTGCGGAAGATATTAGGGGACCAAGTTGAAATGTGGGTCATGTTTCGGGATATCGGGAAACATGATGCCCTGGCCTTGGCTTACGAGAAAATCTACCGTCAAACATCATCTACCAATGTTTCACAACGCTTGCATATTGCATTTTTGATAGATATCCTTGAAAGTAACCAGTCTCAAAAGCGTTTAACATCCCTTCAACCTGAACTGGACCGCATGCTGATAACACAACTCAACCATCAAAAACGCTCCCGTAGGCAAAATCATAAACTTGTACCGACATTACAGTTAACCAGCAGGCTAGGAAGTTCACCGATCATTCCTACGGTGGAAGATATTTTCCTCACCAAACGAGATTTTGATACCCAATGGCATACGGTTCAAACCCTACATGATTTGGCAAAGCGAAACATTCCAGGAGCAACAGAATCAATTGCCAAGCTTCAACCCAAGATTGATCGTTTTTTACTTCGTTCACTTCTCAAAAAAGGGCCCTCAATTCTCGTAACCAGTTCATTTGGTAAAGATTATGGCAGCCCTCACTGGATTAAGTCCCTTAAGAAGGAATGGTCAAAGCTTTCAGAAGATTCTGTCCGTTTAGACGTTGCTCTCATGCTGTATGAAATCCGTAAAGAAGGGAATGCACTTCAAAAAACTGCGGCAAAAGAGGCATTCCAACAACTCCAACCGGAAATCGATCAACTTCTCATAAATAACATGGGAACACCCGTACAAATTATCAGAAGTTTCGATGTCAATAGGTTCCTTTTGAATGCCGGAAAGCTTGGCAGCGAAGCGATTATACCAGCATTAAAACAAATTCAGAACCATGGCGTTAAAACGCTTGCAGAAGAAGCCCAAAATGCATTATCTGAACTGAAGGCACGGCGTATATTCGAATAATAAAATCAATTATTGTGACTTAAGAAAAGCTGAGAGTTGTCTTTTTTGTTTTTTGTTGCTCTTCGGCAATCAGGTTTTGAAGATAGGCTTCCATCCCATTTTCCATTTTTTTCGTGGCGGCATTCCGCTTTTGATGCATTTCATCCAGCACTACCATGGATTTTTCGCTGAAAAAGGCATAAAACCGAACCGGAATATGACAGAGCAACCACACTTTCAACATCATGGGGAAGGGAATCAATTGGTCCTGGACAATGGACGTAAAGCCAATCCGTCCCGCCACGTTTACGAGGCTATGAGATGGGATCCAAGGAAGGCCCGAAAGCCAACGATAGTATCGTTCAATATGATAGGCTTTTTTCCAGCCTTGATTCACAGCCATCCCAGCCTGCCGCATTTTTCGTTTGAGCTTCTGCACACCAAAGGGTATTTTCTGTGTTTCTGCTGCAAATCGCTTGCGCTCTTCCCGATACGCATCCAATTCTTTTAATGACGCCTCCTGACTCTTTGCAGACAGAATTTTTAAATCGTGCTGAAGGACTTTTTGAGTGGCTTTCAAACAACGAATCATCTTTTTAGCAGCTTGAGAGACGTTCACACTGGCTTTGGATGTGTTTTGCAACGATTCTGTCTGATGAATACTGGATTGACACGTTTCAATCCCTTTTTCAAGCGCCTGTCTTAATTTTTCTTGATCTGTATCCGCTCTCAAGCTTAAGGGTTCAAAAGGCTGCTCGGCCTTGGGATATTTTCGGGCCAGCCCTTCCAAAAAGGCCAAGGCCTCAGCACCACTGTTTTTAAAAAATGTTACGTCTTGAGAAGGCAGATCTTTTTCCAGGTCACGCTCCATGATTTCTTTGCGATAAAAATCGGCCAAGGAGGCTAGTTCAAATTTGGCCTGATCAAGGGGAATGTAGGCAATCCGTTCATGGACTTTATGCATCAATTTCAGGTATTTACGAAAGGTCTTTGCCAAAGATTTTGCTTTACCTTTGGGCTGCTGAGCAAGGGCTTTATCAAAATTAGACAACATCTGCCCGATTGCTTCACTCCGTTCTATAGAGAATTGAAGCTTTGCCTCCCTATTTAAGGTTTTTTCAGTACTGGCTTGCTCCGATTCATCTCCAATTAAGGGGGCTGAAATGTTCTGATAGGCAACCTTTAAAATATGGGCCAGCTTTTGAATTGTGGGTTCTTGTGTCTCACTTAATTCTTTGTGAACCCCATTCATATTTGCCAAAGATTCACGGGTTTTGGTTGCCATTAACTCATCTTTTTTGCCTTCTAAATACAGCTTTGAGCGATCTTGGGTGAGATGGATAATCTGTTTCAACACAATATTGCCAAAAGCCCCCACAAGGGTCATATAGGCAATCAAGGCTGCAAACCGAGCCGAGAAGAAGTCAATTTTGTAATCTGTGTAACGATTCACATAGTTGTATTCATATACCATACTCAGTGGCACACTAATGGGCACCATCACTTTTAAATCGTCTAGCAACTGCGGCGGCTTTTTCCACATCTGCTCCCAGAATCCCATTTTTTCAACGCCGGTGAGTTTGTTGAGTTGATGGCCATATTTTTTTAGCCTCGCCTCCAAGCTTTGAGTTTGCTGAATCAGCGGCTCCAGGATGGTTTGATTAAAAGCCTCGGTGAGAGCCTCTGTTTTTTCAGGTTCGGCCAGAATCTTTTTCTTTAATGCTTCACGTTCCTGATCCAGTTTTACCGTTAGTTTCTCTTTTTCAGCCGCAAGTGACTTGAGTTGTTTTTCAAATTGAGCCCGTTGTTTATCAGGCTTTTCTTTATCCCAGCCAATCAGTAAAATTTGTAGTTTGGTAACCCAAAAATTAACGCCGTTAAAAATACCATCCAGCTCAACCATTTGTTTAAACACAGCCTTAAGAGAAAACTCCTTCACCAGATTGGTGACATAGCCTGATCCTTGACCATAAACGGCATCTAAAAGCGAATAGAGTGGTAAAAACTGAGTATCGGATAATTGGTTTTTCTTGGCAAAACGAGCAAACTTGCGATAGGTGGGGTATTCATCCAACCAGTTTTGGAGGCTTTTCCCTGCCTTTTTAAAGCTCCCCATCGTGGGAAGGGCCTTTTCTGGCATCCCACTGAGATAAACCAAATTGGCTTGCAAATACTTTTGCGCACTTTGCCCATACTGCTCATACAAAAACGGAATGCTGTCTTTCACATTTTGCTTCAGCTGCCCCAGCGTATTAAGGCTAACGGTATGGGGTTGATCCGAAAGTTTTTGGAGGACAGGAAACCCACCAATAAAGCTTTGCATTGTTTTTGGGTCTACTTTTAATGTTTCTGGCGCTTTTTGCATGGTTTCTAAAAGCGAATCAGCCGCCTCTGCCGTCATATGGCCATCAGTTCCATAATGTTTCAATATGGTTTCACAATGCTGAAAGAAATCCAGGTTTTCAATGGCTTTATCTAATGCTGCCGGAACGCTTAGCCGTTCAAAGGGCCCTACAAACCAACCTCGGCGAGTTGCGCTGTTTTGATCTGATTGATGAAACTGGCGATTCAACCAGTTTTCCAAAGAAGACACGGGTAGAATGGTCTTTAAAACTTTCGTTCCTGCACTCAGGCCATGAAGCGGTAAACGCATCGCCCCATTTAACAAACCCGCTGCAGACTTTCCACACAATGGAAGCACTCGCCGCCACGTGCCAATATAACGGTCTTTTAAATCGTCAAAAACTTGTTTTCGTGAGGACGGTGAGAGTTGCCGTACTAAGGCTAACTGCTTTGAATAGTTTTCTGAGGCATATTTTAATTCTTCAGGCGTGGTTTTCCGACTTCCCCACAAGTTTTGATAATAGTCAGAAACGGTTTTTTCTGGCTGATTAAACGGATTGGGTAAATCTGATTGTGTTGGCTGAGAGCCAAACAACGGTTTCTTGAATGGCTTGGCTTGCGTCCCCATCGGAAATCGAAAAACAGTTGAAACCTTTGATGTTGACTTAATCGTCCGATTCCCCCAACCTCAGTAAAAACCCAACACTATCCCATAAGTATGCGATATAAAAAAACTATACGAGTAAGGTCAGGCAATGTCATCTTAAAAATACTATTTGTTTCTTTCTGTTTACAAGATAAAACTTCTTTTTGTAGAATTGTTTCAATTTCAGTACAAAAGGTTTAATCAACAAGGGACTTATATTATATTTTTAATCTATTCAACCTTAATAGGAGCTCTTCCATTGATTCGCAACCTTAAAACAGCTCTTTTTTTCTGGGGTTCCGTCATTTTGGTATTGCAGCTGCTTTGCCCTTTCGCAGCATTTGCAGCCCCTAAACTGTATGAAAGCCATTGTCCTAATCAAGATTCAGGCTGTATTCAACGAGAATTGAATGTCCTTCAACAAAATCATCACATTCCCGATACCGATGAAGAAGTTGAATATGTTTATGGCGGCCAGGTCTTTGGGGACTCAGGGGTTTACCTTGATAAACCAACCTTCAGGCCATTGCCTGCCAATGTTAAAGTGGAAGAGCTTGATAGTTCTGCCTCAGGCCATGGCACTAAAGCCGCTGGAATATAGTTGGATAGAATTTCACGGAAATTAAAAGTTGCAAAAAAACACAGAAGGCCTTTTAATAAGAGATGATTCAATTAAATTTTAGGTTCTTATCTCAGGGATGCGAGGGATAATCAAATTAGATGAAAATTTTAAACATTGGTTTGGCACCACAACTTAATCCTAAAGCGATTGCGCCCCGGCAAAACAAAATATCTGCGAAACAGGTCACTTTTGCTGGGAGCCAAAGCAATTTCTGGGACATGCCTCAAAAACGGAAGCTAAAACGATTATTGGGGGAGGCGCCCCATGTTTTAGAAAGACATTCTTTGGTTCATCAGCGATTTTTAACACCACTGAATGACTTGATTGCCTCGGTAATAAACAAAAATCATAGCAATACTTTTGGCAAAGATTTGGCAAAAATACTTGCGCCAGTGGTTAAATCCCTGGATAACATTGATCATGCCTCTCGAGATGAGATTGTTTTCCTTTCTGCCGTTAAAAAGCCATCAGGGAGTCGTGCTCGCAACTACCTACAAACGTTGGCAGCCCTCGCAATGGACCATATTGGCCCAAAATATAAAGCGATTTTAGATGGCAAAGGTGATCTGGATAAAGTTGAGCAATTGAGCGAGCTGCATGGCATAGATGTTCATGATGCTGTCGCTGATTTTCAGCACTTTAGTCACCGTAAAGAGATTGATTCTCTTAAAAATCTGATTAAAACCAACGCTTAAAAATTTAGGATTCTTACACCGTTTGGGTTAATGAACGATCCAGAGAAACAGTAGGGCAATTGCAATACGGTAAAATCCAAATGGTGAGAGTGACCAGTGTTGCAACAAGCGAATAAAGAATTTGATGGCAAAAATGGCTGAAATAAAGGCCACAATAAATCCAATGGCAAAAAAGGTTATATCGCTGGCGTTGAGAATGCTCCACGACTTGTACAACTCATAAAACGTAGCCATAATCATAATTGGCACCGCCGCTATAAAGGAGTACTCAGCGGCTAACTTGCGATCTAGCCCTGAAAACAGCCCTCCAATAATGGTTGAGGCTGAGCGAGACATTCCTGGCCACAAGGCAAAACATTGAAAGAACCCAATGGTTAAGGCTTGACGTTTGGTTAAATTGTCTAAACTGGTTGTGACAGACTTAAATTTAGACCGCTCAATCAAGATAATGGCAAGTCCACCCAGCCCCAAGGCCCATGTTACTGTGGTGGTATTAAATAAATACTCTTTGATGCGGTGTTCTAAAAGGAACCCCAAAATCCCTGCTGGAATCGAGGTAATGATTAGCAGCTGCAAGCCCGTTAATCCAGAGAATTGATGTTCCGGATCCTTCTTCAGGAGCATCCAAAAACGTTGATGATACAGCACAACTACGGCTAAAATGGCGCCAAGCTGGATAAAAATCTCAAAAACCTTTTCAACATCGCCGGTTTGCCCTAATAACTGTCCGGCAATAATTAAATGCCCGGTTGAGGAAATGGGTAAAAACTCTGTAATTCCCTCTACAACCCCCATAATCACTGTGTCAATAAAATTCATCATTCGTCCTATCC
This sequence comes from Vampirovibrionales bacterium, assembly GCA_025449835.1. Lineage (GTDB taxonomy): Bacteria > Cyanobacteriota > Vampirovibrionia > Vampirovibrionales > JAGQHJ01 > JANWIO01. The sequence goes on along the minus strand of JANWIO010000006.1, from coordinate 3,912 downwards.
GCTTCGATAACCTAAGACTTATTATACGAGAAGTTTGAAAAGCGGAGTATTCCTAATGTTGTTCCTCAATCTGTTCCTTTTTCTTTAAAGGACGGATTTGGGCCCGAGTGACGGAAATGACATCACTCAGCTTGGAAATCACTCGTTTTACCTTTTCAAGGTGTTCCAAGTCTGAGATATCAACAGTCACTTCAATAATGGCCGTATTATTGGCTAACATCTTCACCCGAGCATTGGAAACATTGGTATTAATTTCAGCAATCCGAGACAACACATCCTTAAAAATGCCCAGTCGGTCAATCACATGCACTTCCAGGCGAATGGAATGGTAACTTTTCTTTTTCCCATCCCCCACAGATTCTGTCCAACGAATCTGCATCATACGCTCTTCATTCACATGATTCAGGTTAATACAGTCCTCACGATGAATCATGACGCCACGAGACCTGGTAACAACCCCTACAATGAGATCTCCCGGCAACGGTGAGCAACATTTGGCCAAGTGATATAGCATGCCTTGAAGACCTTCGATTTCTTCTGAAGCAGCCGATTTACGTTTTTGAAACATGTTGGCATTGGCATTCGCAATGGTTTCCAAAGTAGGCGTTGCTTTCTCTTCTTTATCCTTGCGTAAACGATTCAATACCCGAGGTAAAGAGAGTTCACCATAGCCCAAAGCCAAGAACATATCTTCCAATTTGGAATAATTGAGATGTTGGGCAATCTCAAGCAACTTACCATTTTTAACGGCTTCATCCACTGCGGCCCGAGTCAGTTCAGCTTCAAGCAGCGCCTTCCCTTGCTCTATATGATCTTCCTTAAAGTTTTTCTTAAACCATTGGCGAATGCAGGTCCGCGCATGGGGTGTGTGGACAAACTTAATCCAATCCAGACGAGGTGAAGCCTTTTTGCTGGTGATAATTTCAACAATATCCCCATTCCGTAACGCATGATCGAGAGGAACAATCTTGCCATTGACCAATGCACCGGTACAAGTATTCCCAACCTCCGTGTGGACTCGATACGCAAAATCAACGGAGGTTGATCCCTGAGGAAGATCAAAGACATCTCCTCGCGGTGTAAAAACAAATACTTCATCTCTAAACAAGTCTAATTTAACGTTATCCACATACTCTTGGGCGTCAATAGAATCTTCTTTAAGCTCTAACATCTGCTTTAGCCACGAAAGCTTTTGTTCTTCAGCACTACTGGCAGCAATACTGGCACCCGCTTCCTTATAACGCCAATGCGCCGCAATCCCATATTCTGCCAGACGATGCATTTCTTCGGTCCGGATTTGAACCTCAATTGGACGTCCGGCAGGACCAATAACCGTGGTATGAAGCGATTTATACAAATTACTTTTGGGCATCGCAATGTAGTCTTTAAACCTTCCGGGAATGGGTTTAAAACTGCTATGCACCATACCCAATGCTTCATAGCACTCTTTTTCAGAGTTTACGATAATGCGAAGCGCCCCCATGTCATAAACATCTTGAATTTGTTTTTGATGCGACTTAATCTTGCGGTAAATACTAAAGTAGTTTTTGACCCGACCATAAATCTTGGGGTGAATATCCAGATGGCCTAAGGCTTCGGAGAGTTTTACCTGCATTTCCTGAATACTATCTTCCCAGTCTTGCCGGGTTCCTTCAACCTGCTCAACCAGTTCTTGATATTCTTCAGGATCCAGGTATTTAAAAGACAAATCTTCCAGTTCGACACGCCATTTCCCCATTCCCATCCGATTGGCAAGAGGGGCAAATACTTCCAAGGTTTCACGGGCAATTTTAATCTGCTTTTCACGTTTTAAATGCTCTAATGTACGCATATTATGAAGCCGATCACCCAGCTTGAGGAGCACAATTCGCACATCGTTGGCCATGGCCAAAAACATTTTTCGAAAATTTTCAGCATTCCGCTGCTCTTTGGACTCAAACTGAAATTTACCCAGTTTGGTAACCCCTTCCACAATGGTCAGAACGTCCTCTCCAAACTGGCTTCTAATTTCATCTGACGTTGCATCGGTATCCTCTAAAACATCATGAAGTAATGCTGCAGAGACTGTTGGGGTATCCACCGGAATTTGTGCCAACATAATGGCAACATGGACGGGGTGAATAATATATTTTTCCTGGTTTTTTCGAAACTGGCCTTCATGTTTTGCACGCGCATACTCGTATGCACGTTTCACCTGCTGTAAATCTTCTTCCGAACGTCCTTGTTCCCGAAGAATATTGTCTAATGTCTCAAATAGTTTTTCTTCCATATGGCCTACGACGGACACTACTTCATTATTTTAACGCAAAGTCCTCATTCTTTAATTATTTTCCACTATTTAAAAACTTTTAAGCAGCCTTAAGGGGATTTTTGAAATAAATTTTGAAACCTCCAAGAGAATTTGCCCTTGAGCATTGGGCAGTCAATTCTCCTCAGGTTTTACAATACCCTGTGGAAAACGTTTCTATTGGAAATAATAAAAATAGTGAAACTATCGAAAAGCCTTTTGAGATGCTGAAAATGGATTTTGATATTGAGAAAGACTGTAGCTATAGGGTGTCACATGAGAAAATGCAGGCGCCGTTTTTGAAATCATTTTCGGCGTAATGACGTTCTTTGTGTAAGAAGGTACTTCAAAAACAGGTTTGGATAATTGATTTAACAACTCGTCATCTGAGCCCTCATAAAAAGATCTCAGTCCAATGGGACGATCAAGATCATCGTCCAATTTAAATCCCTCAAAAATACTTTTTAAACATGCCAAAATGGCCATACAAAAAATCCTCCTGGATCTTGCGTGTTTATAAAGGTATGGTAATTATTTTAGAAAGGATTTCAATATCAAGACTCCCCTAGACGAAGGAACTCCCCCGAATGATGATTAAATCCCATCAATATTGGATGGACAGAGCGATTCAACTTGCCGAGATGTCTCTTCCTCTCGATGTCCCCGTTGCGGCACTGATTGTTGATGCATCAGGGACTCTCATTGCTGAAGGATATAACACCCGTGAACGGGATCAGGATCCATCGGGGCATGCAGAAATTGTGGCGTTAAAACAAGCAGGGCAGCACCAACACAACTGGCGCATGGAAAACTGTATTCTTTATGTCACATTGGAGCCCTGCCCCATGTGTGCCTCCGCTTTATTACAAGCACGGATTTCAACCATCGTTTATGGTGCTGCTGATCCGATTCAAGGTGCCCTGGGATCAGCATTAAACCTTGCAGAGGTCTATCCGCAAGATGTTGAAATCCTCGGCGGTATTTTAGAACAACACTGCCAATCACAGTTACATCAGTTTTTTAAGCACCAACGACTACGCCCCTAAAGTGAAAGAACCTATAAGACATCTTACAGGTTCTTCACAACTTTTATTTTAAGAACGTTGGTTATTGACTGATTTGCTGAATGGCCGAATCAATGGCAGCTTTCACATCGGCGGATGCATTTTTTGTGTCTGCCGAAGCACCCACGCTATTGAGTGCATTGTTAATAATGGTCTGTGCGTCCGACGTTGATGTCGTACTTGACGAAGAATCAGCATTGTTAGCCTGTTGAGTCGTCGTATCGGATGATGAAGCAGCATTATCAACCTGTTGCGTCGTTGCACTGATTGCATTATCAATTGCCGTTACTGCGTTATTTGCATCCGTGGTACTTCCTGAAGCAACTGCATTGGCGACTGCATTAAAGGCTGCATCGGCTGTCGACGTATCAGAGGATGTACTCGTACTGGTACTCCCGCTGGTACCCGTTGAGCTACTTGAGCCGGTGGTACTCGTGCTGGTACTCCCGCTGGTACCCGTTGAGCTACTTGAGCCGGTGGTACTCGTGCTAGAACTACCGCTAGTATCCGTTGAGCTACTTGAGCCTGTGGTACTCGTGCTAGAACTATCGCTGGTACCCG
>JANWIO010000005.1 GCA_025449835.1 Vampirovibrionales bacterium | reverse complement strand
CTCCAAAAATCTGAAACTCCACATGGCGAGGCCGCGTCACATATTTTTCCAGAAAAACCCGTTCATCCCCAAACGCTTTTTGGGCTTCCCGTGCCGCACCTTCAACAGCAGCAAGCAATTCTTCTGACTTATGAACCAGTCGCATGCCTTTCCCACCACCACCGGCTGCTGCTTTCACCAAAACAGGATACCCAATTTGATCTGCCGCTTTCTGCACCTCAGCCGTATTGCCGGGATCCCCGGACCAACCCGGAACCACAGGAACACCCGCTTCTGTCATGATTTTTTTAGCAATAATTTTGTCGCCCATGGCCGCAATTACCTCAGGAGTAGGGCCAATAAAGGTTATTCCAGCCTTTTGACAGGCTTTGGCAAATTGCGCATTCTCTGAAAGAAACCCATAGCCAGGATGAATCGCATCGACATGGGCTTTTTGGGCAACTTCAATAATTTTTTCAATATTTAAATAGGTTTCCATCAAGGATTGCCCTGAGAGGAGATAAGCTTCATCGGCAGCCAACACATGAGGGGCAAGTTGATCCGCCTGGGCATAAATGGCAACAGAAAGAATGCCCATTTCCTGAAGGGTCTTGGTAATCCGAACCGCTATTTCGCCCCGATTGGCAATTAAAACCTTACGAAACATGGGCACCTGGCTCCGATTGAATCCACTGACTGGGGCGCTTTTCTAAAAAGGCCCGCATACCTTCCTGACCTTCAGCACTAATGCGCCGTTCGGCAATGCGCTGCGTTGTCAGCGGGATAGCCTCATCTAAATCACGGCCAGCCACTTCGCCTATCAATTTTTTACAGAGACTCACTGCCTGTGGGCCATTTTGACACAAGGCCTTGATCCAGCTTTCAATTTGAGCATCCATAGACTGAATATCCTCTACCACCACAGAAATAAATCCCATTTGTGAGGCTTCTTGTGCAGAAAAGCGTTCCGCTGTCAGGAAATAACGATGTGCCTGAGATATAGGCATTTTTTGAAGAACAAACGGCGAAATCACTGCGGGCAACAACCCAAGCTTCACTTCACTTAAACAAAAAATAGCAGATGAAAGGGCAACCGTTAGATCACAGACACTGGCCAAACCAACACCACCTCCAAAAGCAGCCCCATGAATTCGACCAATAACAGGCTTAGGGCATTCTGCAATAGTCCGAAGCATTTCAGCCAAACGCTTCGCATCGGCCACATTTTCGTCAAAGGTATAATCCAACATCGAGCGCATCCAGTTCAAATCGGCCCCGGCACAAAAAGACTTTCCTTCTGCGGCAAGAATAATCGCTCGAATCGATTTGTCCTGGCCTAATCGAGAAAAAGCCTGGGAGAGATCCGTAATCATGTCATCATTAAATGCATTATGCAGTTCAGGACGCGCCAACGTAACGGTTGCGACCTGATTTTGTTGTTGGATTTTTATAAATGAAGACACCACAGCTCCCTTTCTTACATCCGAAAAACACCGTGTCGTCGTGGCGGAAAAGGCGCATTGAGAGAAGCAGAAATCCCTAAAGCCAGAACCATCCGCGTATCGACAGGGTCAATCACCCCATCATCCCAAAGGCGAGCTGTACTGTAATAAGCACTGCCTTCATGGGTATATTTTTCTAGAATAGGACGTTTAAACTCAGCTTCTTCCTCAGGCGACATCGTCGGTTTCCCTTTAGCCGCTTTTTGATCTTTTTTAATGGTGAGAAGGACATTGGCTGCCTGTTCTCCACCCATCACCGAAATCTTCGCGTTGGGCCACATCCAAAGTTGGCGTGGACCATAGGCCCTGCCACACATGCCATAGTTTCCGGCCCCGTAGGAGCCCCCAATAATCACCGTAAACTTGGGCACTGCTGCATTGGAAACGGCCTGAACCATCTTAGCACCATCTTTGGCAATGCCACCAGACTCAAACTGTTTCCCCACCATAAAACCGGTGATATTCTGTAAAAAAACCAAGGGAATCCCACGTTGGCTACAGAGTTCAATAAAATGGGTTCCTTTTAAGGCACTTTCTGAGAACAAAACGCCATTATTGGCTAAAATCCCCACCGGATAGCCCCAAATTCGGGCAAACCCACACACCAAAGTTTCCCCATAGAGGGCTTTAAACTCATGGACTTCGCTTCCATCGACAAGACGGGCGATAATTTCCCGCACATCATATGGTTTTCGGATGTCTTTTTGGATAATGCCGTAGATTTCCAACGGATCATAGAGGGGATCTTTGGAGGGGTGTGTCTCCAGAACGTTCTTTTTCACGCCGTTTAAATTTTCAACAATATTACGGGCAATGGCGAGAGCATCTTCATCGTTTTCAGCGTAGTGATCCGTCACGCCAGAGGTTCGACAATGCACCTCAGCCCCACCCAAGTCTTCTGCAGAGACCTCTTCTCCCGTCGCTGCTTTGACTAACGGAGGACCTCCCAAGAAAATGGTGCCTTGATTACGCACAATCACCGATTCATCACTCATAGCCGGAACATAAGCGCCCCCTGCCGTACATGACCCCAACACGATGGCAATCTGTGGAATCCCTAATGCCGACATCTGCGCCTGATTATAAAAGATTCGGCCAAAGTGCTCCTTATCTGGGAACACTTCAGACTGAAGCGGCAAAAAGGCCCCGCCGGAATCCACCATATAAATACAGGGAAGGTGATTTTCCAGTGCAATTTCTTGGGCCCGAAGATGCTTTTTCACCGTTAAGGGATAATAAGTGCCCCCTTTTACTGTGGCGTCATTGGCAATAATGAGAACTTCGTGTCCATGAACTACCCCAATCCCCGTGACAACCCCTGCACCGGGAGCATCATTATTATACATATCCAATGCAGCAAGAGGGCTAAACTCCAAAAAAGGCGTGTTGGGATCCACCATGGCTTCAATCCGCTCACGCGCCAAAAGCTTACCCCGCTTTTTATGCTTTTGAATGGCCTCATCCCCACCACCTTGCTTTATTTTTTCCAGAAGCAACTTTAAATTCGCCACCTGTTCCTGCATAAAGGCTTTATTTTCCAGAAAGAGGGGATCCGAAGAATTAATTTGCGAGGTTAAAACGTCCATAAATGCCTGTACTTACACCAATACCCCAGACATTACACCATCCTGAATCACAGCTGAATTTATAACAAGAGTGAGGATGCATGTCGATGAGGTCTGTCATAGGCACTCTTGCTTGGCTTGATTCCACAGCATGTCCAGAGCTTCAAAGGGTTGTTCTGAAAGCGGCTTTTCACTAATGCGTTCCATCGCCTGATAGCGGCGAATAAACTTATTCGTCGCCCGATTCAACGCCAACTCGGGATCAATCTTATTATAACGAGCCAAATTAACAGTGGCAAAAAGAATATCTCCCAACTCATCCTCAAGATGATCAAAAGACGAGCCCGTATCCAACTCATGACGAAACTCTTCGTACTCCGACATCACACATTGCCAGAGTGATTCAAAATCAGGCCATTCAAACCCCTCTTTTACAGCCTTTTTAGAGACCACCAAGGCCCGACTTAAAGCTGGAATTCCCGTTGGAATTTTGGCCATGGTACTTTGCTCTGGCTCATCCCCTTTTTCTTTGGCCTTAATTTTTTCCCAGTTTGCCGTCACTTCTTCGGCATCCGCTACAGTAACATCCCCAAATACATGAGGGTGACGTCGAATCAGCTTTTCAGCAATCCCCTTTGCAACCTCATCTGCTGTAAATTCTCCCGCATCGGTGGCCAGTTGTGCATGAAGCGCCACTTGGAGTAATACATCGCCAAGTTCTTCCTTTAAATTAGCCGTATCCTCCGAATCAATGGCATTAACCACCTCATAAGCTTCCTCTAAAATATAGGGTCTCAGGCTTTGATGGGTCTGTTTTAGGTCCCAAGGACACCCTTTTTCTGGGTCTCGGAGCTGACTTACCACTGCCAAAAGTTCTTGGAATCCAGGAAGGGGGGAAGAAGACATGGAATCAACATCCTTCTATTTTGGATTTTTTCTGTCGTGGTTATAATGTAACCATAATTAAAGGATGAAAAGAAGTGTTTCCCCATGATTGATACCACCGATATTCAGACGTTTAAAAGCGCCATTAACCAAGCAAAAACTGTTTTTCTAACCGCCCATGTGGGGCCAGATGGTGACACACTTGGGTCGATGATGGCACTCATGCATGCCTTTACCGAAAATTTTTCACATTTTAGCCGGGTTGATGCTGTTATTACCGGCGATGTACCTGATGTCTACAAGTTTATGCCGGGTACCCAGCAGGTTCAAGACCTGGAAACGGCAACCCATTTGCTGCCCCAATATGACTTAGCTATCTGTGTTGATTGCGGCTCAGCAGATCGATTAGGCCCTGCAATGCCCTATTTTGTTGGTGCCAACCAATCCCTCAACATCGATCATCACATTAGCAACAGCCGTTTTGGCAAAATCAATATTATTGACGCAGAGGCAGGTGCCAGCGGAGAAGTGGTGGCTGACTTATTCAAAGCAAATAACATCCCCATTTCAGCCAATGCAGCCACTTGCCTCTATGTGGCAATTCTAACCGATACTGGCGGTTTTAAATTCTCCAGCACCTCCGCCAAAATCTTTGACTGGGTTGCGGAGCTGACTCGCAGAGGGGCAAATCCTGAAAATATTTATCGCCATGTGTATGAAGTGATGCCCAAAGCCCAAGTGATGCTCCAAGCCCACGCCGTGGAACAAGCCCAATTTCGAGAGCACGAGCATTTGGCCTGGACCTTGGTTCCCTACCAAATGTTGACGGATTTTGGAGCCAAAGAAGAGCATATTGAAGGTCTGGTTGATACATTAAGGCGTATTGACACTGTCATGATTGCAGCCATTATCCGGGAAACCAAACGCGGCCATACCAAGGTGAGCCTACGAAGCGATGTACAAGATATTAATGTGGCCGATATTGCAGGCCGTTGGGGCGGCGGTGGCCATAAAATGGCCTCTGGATTTACCACTGAAAAATCCTTCGCCGAGGTTGAAGAAGAACTGATTCCCATTCTTGAAGAAACCATTCGGGCCAATCTGGCCATTTCAGCCGGTCAAAAATAAAGTGGCATAAGGGGGATTAAGACATGCGGATTTATCAAACGAGTTCTCCCCTAAAGACTCTTATTCCGCTGAAAAACACGTCTCTTTTAAAGAAGAAACTATCTATGTCACTTCGTTTTGGAGAAACGCCATCCTCTCCAGAGCCCCCGGAACCTAGTGACATGAATGTGCTGTTTACCTTACTCAGTGCTCCTTTTAAACTCCTATGGGCCAGCTTTAAGAAAAAGTCCATTGCAGAAGCGGTGATGGATAATGTAGTTGCCAATCGGCCAGAATATATTTACTATCAACAACTTCAACACCTCGCCAAAGCATCTCCAGGCCTGGAAAACTTTCTTCAAAAAATCGTCACCGAAAAAACATTGCCCCCCAGAACCTGTGATTTAGGTTACCGGGGATTTTTAAGCCATCTTGCTAGTTTTATAGCCGTGAAAGAAGCTATGGCAAAAGCGTATCCCTTATTAAAAGCGTCTCAGGAGGTTCAAGAGAATATAACCCGCTTTAAAGAGGGAGATCCAAGTTCACAAGCCGAAGCAGTGGCCGATTTTACCGTTCAATTTTTGAAAGAAAAGTCCCTCAATCTCTACTCAGACTTTATGGTGCACCATGAGGACAAACAAAAAACCCATCGCTTTTACCTCTTTAATAATGGGATGCCCGGGCTTGAAGCAGAATTTAAAGGAACTTGGGTTCATTCTCCCCAATATTTTCTAAATCAAATTGACGATATCCTCGCCAAACACCCTGAACGAGTTTATCGCATTCTTTACGGTGTTCGACATGATAATGCCCCTGAGATGCTTGCAGTTGCAGCCCATGAAGCAGAGGTGCATGTCGCTTCCATGATGATGTTTCCCGATGAAGAAATCCCAACCTACTTGCCCAATACCACGCAACTGATCTTAAAACATCTCCAGAAATTCGAGTCTCCCAAAGCCTATGATGCTGAAGCGCGGCTAAATGCCATGGCATTTTTTGCACGCCAGGCTGTAAATTTTAGAAACGAATACTATGATAAAGTTTTATCCCATTGGGAACCCAAAGAACCCATTCCCACTCCTAATTAACATGTCTTTTTAAAGGATTTACAGAACAAACAAGTTCGGTCACAATAAAGTTGTGTGTTCTGATATATTATCTGAAATCTCTTTTATACCCAATGGAGTCTTCCATGAAGATTAACGGTTATTTTATCAAGGCCCTAAGCCTCTGTGCAGTTTTCATCTTACTGCTAAGTCCAAGCTGCGCCTATGCGCAAAGTACGGATCCACTGGCTCCGTTTGAAAAACAGCTTTTTGCCCGGAATTACTCCCAAGAACCATTGGCAACCCGTTTGTCTCGATTGGAAACCGTTGTTTTCGGCAAACCTCAAAGCGGTGATGTGCAAGATCGGGAAGCCAAACTCGAAGCGGTTTTATCCCAAAATATGAGCACGACGCCCAGCAATCCTACAACCACATCCTCACAAAATAACGAGGATGGAAATTCATCCAATACAATGACCAATTCAGCCCCTGTGGAACATGATGCGACCGATTATCCAACGGTTACCCAGATGGAGCAGAAAGTTTTTCATCAAGGGTTTACAGGTCAGGATATTTCCCAACGGCTTACTCGCTTAGAACAGCGAGTTTTCAATCGAACTTACGATCAACTCTCTTTGGAAGATCGAGTCGATCAGCTCAAAGAAAAGATTTTATCGTCAGATGCCATGAATAACTCAAGTCGCGAAAGCTCAGATATTTTACCCGACTCTAGCGACCAGCTTTCTTCTGGAAACTTGGCCATTTATTCACAGGTTTCAACACTGGAGCAACAACTCTTAGGGCACACCTACGGCGGAGAAATGCTCTCCACACGTTTGTCCCGATTAGAACGGCATGTTTTTGGGGCGCCTCAACCTGGCTCCATTGATGATCGTATGGATAACCTGATGTCCCACTATCGCCAAACAATGAGCCCTCAACAAGAGGGAGGACAACCTTATGTGGGTCATCCTCAAGCGTATACACCTTATCATAGCGGTTCAAGTGAAGGAACATACAGCCAACCGCAACAAATGATGATTGGGGGCGGGATGTCTGGCAGCAGCACTCAATTTAGTCAAGAATTTTTAGATATGATGCCGCCCAACATCCGGCAGCTCTACGAATCACAAAGGATGCAAAACTATGGGGCATCCCCTCAATATAACTCAACTCAGCCACCTCAGGTTTACACTGGCCCTCAAACCTGGACCCATCAATCAGAAGCCTTTGTGCCCTACAATAATCCTCCCTCTATGTATAGCAATCCTGGCATCTTTTCGCAAAGCATTCCTTACAACCAGCAACAAACCTATACCCCACCCAACCCCATGAACTACCCAGGCGGCGCATTGGGGAATATTATGCCCTTTGCAACGCAAACCTATGGCAACATGATGCCCAATTATCCCATGAGCGGAGTGAACGTCATGCAATCCCTTACACTATTGGAAGATCGCACATTTGGTCACAGTTACGACGGGGAAAGCATGTTTACTCGGCTGAATAACTTGGAACAACAGGTATTAGGCGCCACTTACCCCCAATACTCTATTCAGCAACGGATTACACAGTTAATGCAGCACGAGGGGTATCAGCAAAGCGCTATACCCATGACTACACCAACCACTGGCAAACAATCCCTTCTCAAATCAGCATTGGGACAAATCCTGAATAACATGATGATGAATCAAACCAGCGGATATAACAGCAGTTCCTACGGAAGCCCTTTTTACCAGCAACAAACAACGTTTCAACAAGGCTGGTAGCACTTAGCCACGAGCCGCAACCAGATTCACAGCCGGGGTCATTTGGAAATATTTGGGTGCTGAATTCCGGCCAATATTGGTTAAAATCGTTTGAATCCTATTCTCCAGAGCCTTTCGGTTATGATACTCAGCAGGAATGGCTTCTCGTAATTTTTTTAAAGCGTCTTCCAAGGCTTCGGTTTCAGAAATTTTGTGAAAAGCCGGGTCTAGGGATAACCAATTATAGGTTTGATAACGCAATTCGGTGTGAGCGTTTTGACGGGTCACTTCAATTTCTCGATACCCGTCTACCAGCATTTTTCCCACTTTGGCAATGGCCGTTAATCCCAACACTGTCCAAAGGCGGAGCCCTTTTTCGGTGAGAAACAACGCTTCAATATCTCGGATATTAAAGACTCGTAAAAACGAAATCTTAGCATTGGACGTTAAATGGGTCACTTTCGGCAACTTTGCGGTTTGATTCATAAACGTTAAGGCCAATTGTCCCATCACCCCACCTACAAATCCTGTGAGAACAATCGCACTTTTCATCAGCGATAAATGCCAAGGGTTGGGGGGGGATAAATCGACAGTTTCTGGTTTTGGAGCCGTCCCAAAACGATACGCTGCGGGGGCTGGCATTTTAAAGGAGAAATGAGTTGGCTCATACGGATACCGGCCATACAGCCTACTATCAATGGGTAAAACCGGTGCGGGTTTTAAGAGTGCTTCAGGATAGGGAACTTTACATTGCATCAAAATGGCCTTAATCCGCTGTTTCGCATACTCACGCAACGCGTTATCGGACTGACTTTTGAGTTGAATGCTGTGGCGAAAATTCGACGCGAGCTGATGAATTAAATTGGCTCGAATCTGAGTTTCTTCCCGCCGCACCCACACTTCTTGGCCCCCTTGTAAAACACTCCCTGCAATGTATCCCAATCCTGTGGCGCTTAAATACGCCTTCAAGCCTTGCTGAATTTGTTGACTGCTACAGTTTTTAAAGGCAAACATTAAAACTGAGAGCAAGCCTTTATCAAAATACACCGCCGTGCTTTCTTCAGGCTTGCGAGCTTGCTTGGCCAGTTCTTTCATGGCATTTGAAATCGTTGACTCAAAAGAAACACCCTTGATAAACCATCGTGCCCCTAAAGAGGTAACCAACCCTGCCATAAACAGACCAAAGGTTTGAGTAGGCCCCACATAATTGTAAAGGCGTTTTGGCGTAGCCAAAAGGATTTCAGAGGGTTGAAAAGATGGTAAAGAAGGAGCCTGCTTCTGTTCTGAGTTAAAAGTAAAGGGCCTTGAAGTGTTGGTAAAAGGGGGTCTTCTCCAAGCAGGATAAGCCTGAGGCAGAAAAGCAGAGGACGTCATACACCAAGCCTCATACGCTGTAAAACAGAGGTGACGCCCACAATGGGGATCCGATGCCAAAATTGAATCAATGCGGTGATCCTTTACTTGTGCTCGCAAGACCAGGGGAAGCTCAGGTATTCGGGCTCTCCTAAAAGGAATTACCGTTGCGGCACAGCTCCGGGTTTTCACCGGATTTCCCTGAAAAGTATTGCCTTTATATCTCAAAGTCACAAAAACGACAATGATCGTAAATAGACTCGAGCGCCCCCAAAATCCTTACTCGCAAAAAAAGCGGCCCCTTTCGGGGCCACTCCCATAAACCAATGATTGAAAATAAACGTCTAGGAATTACCAGGTATTTGAGTTGCCTGATAACTTTTGGTCAAAATGATGCCATAAACCACAAAGGCAACAACGGTCACAAGAGCTTGTGTATTCACAGCAAGCTGCGTATTATCAACATACCCTTGGGCGCCCAATATACCACTAATGGCTGTCATCAGGGTAGGCAAAACGGCTAAGGAGAACAACCCAACAAATACACCGTAGATAGTTCCTTTAACCAGATAATTTCCTGGGAGAATACCATAAACAACTGTAAACACAGCAGCCCAAAAAACACCAAATACCCCCATAAAAATGGCCCCAGCAATATGAGGTGAGGCTTGGTTAATGGCCATCCCAACGTTTTGGGTGATATCAATGGATGCCATCCCCAAAATCTGCGGGATAAACATCAAAAACAGAACCACAGCAATCGTAGCAGAAAGACCTGCCAGAATGGTTGGCCCCCAATTAATACGCATTCTTATGTTCTCCTCCATTTAAGTAAACCACATATTAGTATATTAACAAAAGTAGTATTATCGTTATTGTATCGAGCTTTTTAAAATTGGGGAAGTGCTTTTCTGAAAACACAAAGGTCATTGCGTTAAATTCAACCTGCTTTACTCAGACCACTGCAACCCTTTTCCCGTTTTGAATCAAGACCCCCCGATGTGTTTATGCTAAATTCATGATGTCTTCACATCAACAGGAATCTCACCATGGCAACTTGGTCTTACGATACGATTTTGGCATTGTATGCTTCGCCATTTCCCGATTTATTGTTTCAGGCACAGCAAGTCCACCGCAAGTTTCACAACCCGAACGCGGTTCAATTTTGCACGCTTTCTAACATCAAATCGGGAAATTGCCCTGAAGATTGTTCTTACTGTCCACAAAGCGCTCGGTACAACACGGGTATTGAGACATGGTCTCTTCCTTCAGTCGATGAGATTAAGGCCCAAGCTATATCAGCAAAAGAATCCGGCTCTACCAGGCTTTGTATGGGGGCTGCATGGCGAGAAGTGCGGGATGGAAAAGATTTCGATCATGTTTTAGAGCTGGTTAAAACCGTGAGAAACCTGGACATGGAAGCTTGCGTAACCCTGGGGATGCTCAGCTTGGAGCAAGCAAAACGTCTCAAAGAAGCAGGTTTAACCGCTTATAATCACAATATTGATACATCCCCAGAATATTACGCCAATATTATCACCACCCGAACCTTTGAAGACCGGCTTAGAACCATTGAAAACGTAAGACAATCCGGGGTTCAGGTTTGTACAGGTGGCATTATAGGTTTGGGTGAATCATTAGAAGACCGTATTCGGTTCATTCAAGCTCTTAGCGAAATCCAACCGCCACCGGAATCGATTCCCATCAATGCCTTAGTGGCCGTTCCTGGAACACCACTAGAAGACCAGCCTCCCATTGAT
>JANWIO010000004.1 GCA_025449835.1 Vampirovibrionales bacterium | reverse complement strand
TTAGGACGTGCTGGAAGAAGAGGGCACTATGACACGGGATACACCGTGATTGTTCCACCTCGGGGAGCCAATCGAGAAACGGCTGAGTATATTGTCAGCGTTCTTAATAGCCCTCCCGATAGAATTGAAAGTAAATTTAAGCCTACACCCAGCATGGTACTGAATTTGTTGAAAAAACAGAGCTTGACAGATGCTAAGCAAGAGATGTCTCGCAGTTTTGCGGCGTATCAATTCAATAATAGCAAGTCATTGATGGAACAGTTTGACAAAATGGTGGGCTTTTTGGCAAAACATAAACTGATCACCCTTGAAAACGCAGATGTTCCCAATTCAAAAGTGAGCCTTACGCCCCTAGGGTATAATCTCTCGTTTGTGCCCAACTCAGCTTTTGTTTCGGTGATGACTCTTTTAAAAGGGATGGCCAGTTTGAATCAACGCCAGGGCCTGGAGACTGGCGCTGTTTTGTCAGATGCTGAGAAAACCGTGCGTAGCGTTATGGAGCTACCCGAGTCAGAATTGGCCGTTCTTTTCAGTGCCATGCTAAACGAAAAAGGTGATTTTCCCTCTCTAGGCAAAGAGTCTAGCGAGGCGTTCAAAACGGTTGTAGAGGCTTTTCTGAAAGAAGATTCGAAATTGGGGAAGGATGCCCAATCTGTAGGCATTGATAATCAAGCCAGCATTAACTTTACCTTTGCGCCCTTTGTAAAAGAGTGGGCAGAAACCGGAAATTGGAAAGAAGTTCGGGCTAATATTGAGAGCACCGAAACGGATGAAGGCAATCGGTTGTATATTGGCGATTTTATGAATATCGTTCGTCGAACCTCCAATCTGTTAGGGAAATTGGCTCAGATGTCTATTTGGCCACAGCCGTTTCGGGATAAATTGAGTAGAACCCAAGCGCTTTTACTTCGACCACCGATTAAAGAGAGTTTATGTGCCATGATACCCGCTGCTGAATCATCTACAAATTCTTAAACCTATAAAATAGCACCTGTTTTCTTTAAGCAGGTGCTATTTTGAAGTATTGATTCGAACAAAGCCTTAATTTAATACCGGTTCTAAGGTAATCCGGCGATCAAAAGCCGCAATGGAGATAATTTTGAAGGGGAAGGTTTCTCCCAAAAAGAGTTTATCTCGATCGGTCTGATGATAACTACAAAAGGCTTCAATGCCAGGCTCTAATTCTGCAAGAAATCCAGAATTTAAGAGTTTTGAAACCTGACCATCAACAGCATCTCCTTCGTTAAAGCGGGATAAAACGGTTTCCCAAGGATCTGGCGCTAACCGTTTCATGCTGAGGCTGATACGCTCTAATTGACGATCAATGGTTAAAACTTGTACTTTAACCACTTGCCCTAAATTTAAAACATCGGCTGGGTGTTTTAAGCGCCGCCAGCTAATTTCAGACAACGGAAGGAGCCCATCAATACCGTTAATATCAATAAAGGCACCAAAGTTGGTAATTTTAACCACTTCACCATCCACAACCGACTCTTCGGTTAAAGCATTTAATGTGGTTGTTCTTCGTTCAGCTTGTGCTTCAAAAACAGCTGCCCGGTGGCTTAAAATCAATTTATTTTTCGATTTATCCACTTCAAGCAGTTTTGCCGGAATGGTATCGCCGACGAGTTCTTCCAATGTTTTAGCGATACGAAGTTGGCTGGCTGGAATAAAGCCTTTTAAGCTGAGAACTTGAACCAGAATTCCGCCACGGGTTGTACCACACACAATAACATTCAGAATGTCATTTTCTTCATGACGCCGTCTGAGATCTTCCCAATCTTTGCAGGAGTCTACCCGCCGGAGTGAAAGAACAAATGGGGCATCTTCATCAAAGTCACGTAAGATAAAAAATTCTTTGACCTGGCCGGGTTTGTATCGTTCGGCGAGTTCGCCGGGAAACCGGCAGTCAGGGATTTCTTTTAAGGGAACATAGCCTTCGCATTTGCCACCAATATCAATCACCAATGAGTCTTTCTCAACGGTTAAAATTTCACCCACCACGACATTTCCAGGGGTCAGGCTGCGATGGAAACTTTCTTCTAAAAGGTTGGCAAACGATTTTTGTAAGTCGTTCTGTTCCTCTTGCTCAACAAATACGGTGGTCACGTAAAATAGTTCTCCTTTCTGTTATGTCTTATTCAGGTGTATTTAAAGATTCTAAGTATTGAATCACTTCTTCAACCAGCCAGTCCGGTGTGGAAGCACCGGCTGTAATGCCAATCACTTCCGCTTTTTGAAGCGAGGGGTGATTGGTCAATTCTTCAACAGTTTCAATATGTAGGGCTTCTGTCCCCACTTCTCGGCAAACTTCGGCAAGATGGGTAGTGTTAGAGCTGTTTTTACCGCCAATCACGACCATAAGTTCTACTTCATGGGCAAGTCTTTCGGCGGCTGTTTGGCGTTTAAAGGTAGCTGGGCAAATGGTATTAAACACTTTCATTTCGCGGGCAAATTGAGCCACCTTGGCCACCACCTGGAAAAAGGTATCTTCTTTTTGGGTGGTTTGTGAAACAATCCCAATTTTGGTTGTGGGTAAATCTTGCAATGCGCTTTCGAGTTCGTCTGGGGTGTTGATGGCCACAATTTTAGCTCCCTCAATTCGGCGAGAATGAGCCATAATCCCCACAATTTCAGGATGTTCTTCTTTCCCAACAACAATCACCGTATAGTTTTCTTTTGCAAGCTCCATGGCTTTCTCTTGAACTCGGCGGACATCGGGGCAAGTAGCATCTGAAACATCAATGTTTCGGCCTTCGGCAGTGTCAATATGCTCTGGATCAACCCCATGGGTTCTGATTAAACAGGTGCTTCCTTGAGGAATTTCATCAATGGAACGTACTGTTTTAACGTTTTGCTCGTTCAGTTTTTCAATAACCTGAGGGTTGTGAATAAGTTCTCCCAACACATAAACGGGTTTTTGGCTATTGGTTGCCAAGTCGAAAGCCTTATCAACGGCCATTTTAACGCCATAACAAAATCCAGAATGTTCTGCGATGAGAATTTTTTTCGCTTTTCTGTCTGTAATGGCCGTTTGGTTCAAAGAAGGCTCCTTTTTTGAAGTCAAATTTTGAGCTACTTGTTTTATACGATAAACAGAGGAAATCAACCAGTAGTGAAAATGTTATAATACTGCTTAAAATCACCAAAGCAAGCACGCTGTTTGAATCTGGCTCCGATAGAAGGTTCTGTGAAGATAATGTTCCTCTTAGAGGTCGGTTAAGTTCCGAGATGGTCCACAATCAGGAATCTCAAAACGCCAGATGCCTTGTAAGTAGTTTTTTACTCAGTTAAAGAGAATCTCGCAGTGACCCAACCCCCAGATGACATCTTATCGGATGAGTTTGAGAATCTTCTCAAAGATTATATGGTGGAAACCAACCCGCAAGTGAAGTCCGATATACGAGATAAAATTGTGGCGCAATGTTTACCTTACGTGCAAAAAATTGCTCGTGGTTTGGCTCGACGGGGAAGCGACCCGGTGGATGATTTGATTCAGGTGGGGTGTTTGGGACTCATAAAAGCTTTGGATAAATATAACCCCCTGGCTGGAAGCCGCTTTAAAACGTATGCCACCTATTTAATTACCGGCGAAATTCGGCATTACCTTCGGGATAAATCATCGGTAATTAAGGCACCGCGGCAAATTTACGAACTTTATTATCGGATGAATCAGATTATTCAGCGTTTAACGGATGAATTGGGCAGAACTCCAACAGATTTGGAAATTGCCGAAGAGCTACAATGTTCTGTAGACAAAGTACAGGCTGTGGGGGGGATTGATCGTAGACGTAGCTTGGTTTCCTTGGATCAATTTGTCGCTGGTTCAGATGGGGCGGGTGGAGAGATGGTTTATATCGAGCGATTGGTAGATACCAAGTATCACTCGTTTATCCAGAATCAGGAAGATAAGTTGCTGTTGGAAAGAGCGATGAACCTCTTAAAAGAGGAACTAAGGGTGGTTGTGAAAATGACGTATTATGATGATATGAGCCAGATGGAAATTGCCAATATTTTAAATATTTCTCAAATGCAGGTTAGTCGCCGTTTACGTAAAGCCTTAGACCAGCTTTATGAGGTGCTTTATACTGAGCAGGTTGACGCTGTTTAAGTGATGTTGATTCCGTATGTCATTCCATTTTGCATTGGGGCTATTGTAGGTAGCTTTCTTAATGTGGTGGGGCTCCGGTTTTTGCGGGAAGAATCCATTGTTTTACCACCCTCTCATTGTTATCAATGCAATGAAAAAATTAAGCCCTATGACAATATCCCCATTTTGAGTTGGATTTTACTCGGCGGAAAATGTCGACATTGCAAAGCGGCCATTAGTATTCAATATCCTTTAATTGAACTTTTAACAGGCCTTTTATTTGTGGTAACGGTTTATCAATACGGGTTTACGTGGCAAAGTGCTTTTTTATTATTTTTGATTGCCAACTTTATGGTGATTTTAATTACGGATTTTCGAGAGCAGTTTATTTTTGATATTAATTCGATTGGTCTTATCCCGTTTGGCTTGATTTATACCTATCTGAATCTAGGCTATGTGCCAGGGAAAGCGGTTGTTCCCTTAGGATTTGCGACGATAACGTTGCCGGAAGTATTTATATCGGCATTATTTGCGGTGATTGGCGCGTTTCTCATTTTTTTCTTCCTCAATCTTGTCAGCCAACTGATTTTAGGTCGGCCTGGTTTTGGGGAAGGTGATACTCGCTTATTAATGGGAATTGGTGCTTTTTTTGGGGTGAAGTGGATGGTTTTGGTGTTTGTTCTCAGCTTTATTATCCAAGCCGCAGTGGGGATTCCAATTTTAATTCGACAATGGCTGCTGCATAAAGCGTATTACATTACGGCGTTGTTGGTGGTTGCTTTTGTTTTTGCGGTTTCACCTTATTTTATCGAACGTTGGGTGACACAGTGGCTGCTTCTCATTATATTGGTGTTAGTGAGTTCTGTTGGTGCATTATATTGCTCCATTAAAGCAATAAAGATGGCTAAAGAACTCCCTTTTGGTCTTACGGTTTTACCCTTTGGGCCTGCCATTGTGTTTGCCTGTTTGCTGATGCTTTACTTTAACGGGCCAATTTTCTCTTTTTTCAGACTGTTTTTACGGATTTAATTTTCGGACACGGTCTCTGCCGTGGCGTTTTTACCAAAAGAAAGCCCATTCCAGAGTTTGCGAAGCTCACCCGCCCGCAAAAGAAGCCCTATTTTTTTGAGAAAAATAACAGCGGTTTCTTTAAAGGCACTCACAGCGGTTTTGAACCAATTGCTGTTTTCTGCCCGAATGGTGGAAGCGGTATAGTTTTCTCGCCCGCCCAGCTCAATTCTCATGCCTGCAGCCGTTTTTTCGGGTTGGGCTGAATCAGACGTTTCTGAACGAGCGCATTCATGGAAAAGATCAATCACGTTGCTAAAAATATCTGGAATTTGAGACCATCCAATGGTGTTAATAGCCTCAGGATCTGATTGATCCGGGTAAATACTCAATCGTTTGGTTTGTGAAACCGGTGCAACGGACTCACCAAACCGAGGGGAAATGACTAGTGACATCTTTCCTGTTCTCCCAAAATAAGTTTTATCCTTCATCTGATTGTCGTGGTTTATAAAAACCGGTCAAGGAAAAAAGTTGTTATAACACCGTGTAAAAGTAACAACACTTAACATCACAGAAAAGCGTTTTCTAAAACCGGGGCTTTTGCAAATGATATCAGTTGGATATTTCTGAAGCCATGGCGAAGATCCATTAAACAGGCGATCTGGGATGGAGCAGAATTTTTTACAGTAATAAATGAATACGTATTTGCAAATGAGAGCAGTGAAGAGAAGTGAGTTTGATTCAAACAACATTTTCAAATAAGCCCTTCAAGCGACGTGCCTATTATATTTTTGTAGCCTTGATTGCGTTTGCTTTGAGTGGTGCTATTGCGTTTTGGGCTTATCAGCCCCAATGGAAAACGAATTTTTCGTATCAATACCGGGCTGAAAATGATTTGTCATCAGCGGCTGATACGGGGGATACTGCGGACGTGAGCAGTGTCATTGAGCCTGTGACAGCTCAATTGGAAATTATGAAGAGCGATAAGTTTTTAAATGAAATTAAAACCAGCTTAGAGCAACAAGGCCTCCATGGCTGGTCGACCTCAAAAATTGCGCATGCCATTCATCTCTCAAATCCTGGGCAATCCAATTTAATTGAAGTGAGTGTCGAGACGCCGCAAAAGGCTGTTACTCAAAAAATTGCGATGAAGCTCGATCAACTTTATATGCAATATTTAGCGGATTTACAGACCGATAGTTTGCAACACGAGCAGGCCTTTTTAGCAGAGAGTCTACAGCAGGCAAAAACTGAGCTGGCAGATGGGAAATCCCATATTCAAAATACACTTGCACTGGGGCCGCAAGTTCAGGCAGCGCCGTTTGCCTCAGATCCAAATCTGGGCGAAAAGGCCATGGCTCAAAACTATACCGATTTAACCCACAAAATTAAAGATGTTGAGACCACCATTGCGTTTGAAGGCACAAAATATCTTCACTATCGTGCTTTGCTAAATCAAAATGAAAAAACATTGGTTGAAGGCGTTATCTTAGGGCAGGATCCGGTGCTAACTAAAATTGAAGACCGCTTGGCCAATGCCCAAACGGAGGCAGATATTGTTTCTGTGAAATATGCGCCTCAAGGGGCAGATCAGGAGAGCGGCCAAGACAAAATAAAAACACTTCAGCATCTGTTTGATGCTCGTCGTCATGAAGTTTTGGCAGGCCATTCAGGATATTCACCGCCTGTGATTCGTGATTCCCTCAGACAGCAGTTTATTCAGGATTTAATGGCCAGTAAAATTAGGCTTCTTGCTGCTCAAAAAACATATAAAATTCTCAATCAACAACGCAATAGTGTTTTGGCACAGTTAAATCAAATTGTGGGGAGTGTGGGGGATTATAATGCCTGGCTTGTGCAAAAAAATATGCTTGAAAACACGATTTCCAGCTTAAACCACCAATTGGAAAACGTTGTGTATCAGCAAAGTCATCTCTTACTGCCAGTGAAGCATTTTCAACCCCTTGCATCAAGCCCCTCTGCTGTTCAAGATGCACATCACTCTGTGGTGATTTTCTTGCTGGCCTTTGCCGGATTATTTGGGATGATGAGTGCGGTGCCGCTCTGTAAAGATTATCGTTCGTCTCAAATTGTGAGCCAATCCAGTTTTTCTATTTTACAAGAGCTGTTAAAAACCAAAGGCCAGAAGATTATCATGACCCTGCCGGTTCACTCCAGTGGTCATCTTAATGCAGCAACTCAATTGGGAGGCTTACTCAACCAATTTGGACGAGATGCATTGGTGATGGATATTGATTTATCCCATCGCCTGCTCAGCCGAAAAATTCCATTGGAGCATCCCTATGGGGTTTTAGAGCATCTTCTGTCAACGGATATCAAAAAGCCCTATCATGATCCGTTATCTGGGGCCAAGATTTTACCATTGGAAGCGTCGTTAAGCGCCGATAAAGTGGTTGAGTTCTCACAAATTATCCAGCGCCTGCCCAAAATCTGGGATCGGTGGCCGAGTTCAGTGATTATTCTGGATTTATCTCAATGGCATGAAGCCTATCATCAGCTTATTCCCTATGTTTCAGAAGTTATTTTTTATGTGCCGCCGGGACACCAGTCCAATATCCTGTTCCCCAAAGTATTTAAAAGTAAATATAGTGTACCGGTGAGCTTGGTGGATATTCAGCCGGAAACCTAGAATTCAAAGGTTTTAGGCGTGTTTCAAATGGCTGACATGTTCAACCCCAATTTGGGTTTTCAGCCATTTGAATGGTTTTTCATTTTTATTTTTCAACCCTGATGTAATCCATGAGGTTGATATAATTTATATTTTATTGGGATATATTTAATTATGTGAACGTCATTCTTAAAGTATGTGAATGGAGATTAGATAAAGGAGTGCATTAATGTTTGAGAACCCCTTGCGTCCAAAGGATGGACCCGTTTCTAATGTTCAAATTTATAAATTTTCAGATGTGAGTCAGTATATTGTGTCTGCCAATGCCCAAGAATTTCATTTTGTAACTTACGAAGATGCAGAGCGTTTTGCACGGCATTTATCCCCTTCAACCCGAAAATTTACCATTGAAAATATCGTCCAAGGGCAAGCTTGGGATCGTCGGTAGGCTTAAAAAATTTAGTAATACTTTTGTGCTAAAAACCTATCGGTTGCATTTATGCAGGATTGGTATGTTATAACAAGTGGCATGCAACGCATTTTCCAAGTGAATACCCTTAAAAATACTGTAGAACGCTTTACAAACCATGGACAAAAATTATAATTTATAGTTAAATTAAAAAATTAAAATGAATTTTAGTTTTTTGTGAGGGAACCCATTGTGTCTTTATCATCGATTTCAAGTT
This sequence comes from Vampirovibrionales bacterium, assembly GCA_025449835.1. Taxonomy (GTDB): domain Bacteria; phylum Cyanobacteriota; class Vampirovibrionia; order Vampirovibrionales; family JAGQHJ01; genus JANWIO01. Next base: position 20,601 of record JANWIO010000004.1, on the reverse strand, counting down.
ATTGTACCAATCCGTTGAAACAGCCATCGAAATCCAAACCGGCTAAGCTTCAAGCAACACGATTTGCCAGCCGAAGAGGTGTTTCTTGGCTAGCGTTGCCTGTGGTTGCTTTTGCGCTTTTAGGAAATGTACATGCAGATGAAAAAGCGGCTGTTAATCCCCCGGCGGATACGGTGGTTGTCCAAAAAAAGACGGATGCACCACCCGCCGAACACCTCTCCTCTGAGGCCAAAAATCGCTTAGATGCGGAGCGTCAAAAGCAAATTGATTTATTGAAGCAGCAAGATATCATGAAATACTACTTTTTCCTTCCCTTGTCGATCGCTGGGGGTCTGTATGCAGCCTTTTCCCTGAAAGGACATGCGGCTACTTTCAAAAATCAAGTTGTGCAGTTGATTCGTCGTCGACGCAAGATTGCTAAACAAAAATAGCGAGGTTACTGCTAAGATAACAATGCAGGGCCTGTATCCTGCCCTGCACCGACCCTATTTTTATTTTTGGCTTTACACAATTGATGCCCCAGCGACTGTTGCCTGACAGGTAGAGGCGTGGCGGGGTGTTAAATTGTAACAGTTTGTAACAACATTGCGGTTGAAATCATGGGCTGAGGGCAATTCATGTTTTGGAGGGCGTTAATATAATCAGAAAAGAAATGCCCTCTTTTAACTTTGGAGAAAGTTGTTATGACCGTTATTTCCCCGATTCGCCCATTTTCACCTCGTGTTCAAGCTCGGTTTTCAAGCCAAAAAGTGCAACGTGCCGTGGTTAATCTTCACAAACAACCGACCGCAGAAGGCTCTATCCCGCCCTTAGGCTCTGACGATAAAACCGTTTACCAGGCTTATGTTCATGAAGGTGATACCTTTGTTGAGGTTCGCAGTTCCCGACGCTCAACGGGTGAAGAGTTTCGGTTTATGAAGTTTCAGAATAACCGGCTGGTTGATTCAAGAGGGATGTTGCTGGAATGCGAAAAGCCCAAAAGCTATGATGATCTCGTTCGTCGAACATTGAATTACCAAGCATTACCTGTGATTCAAGGTCCCAACTGGAATTAAGAAAATTAAAATGCGCTGTGAGGGACTCGAACCCCCGACCACTTGGTTCGAAGCCAAGTACTCTATCCAACTGAGCTAACAGCGCATGGGGTTTTAAATAACGATGACCCTATTTTGCCATGGAGAGATCCTCGCTGTAAAACAATTTTCAATCGCTAAATTCAAATAAGAAAAGACCGGCTTGTTTAGAGACCGGTCTTTTCTTGGGGATAGCATGGGAGGAAAACAGGGCTAATGGTTTTCGCTGTGTGTAGCTGCAATGGTTGCATTAATCCCCAAGCTGGCAATTTCTTGCTTTACCACATTAATGGGGACCGCAAAACTAATGCCTGCACTACTTGCCCCTACGGGGTTTATAATGGAGCGATTGATGCCAATTAAATCCCCTTGACCATTTAATAACGGCCCGCCTGAGTTACCGGGATTAATGGCTGCATCGGTTTGAAGCATATTTCGGGCATAATCAATGCGGCTAATAATACCCGTGGTGAGTGTGCCATCCAAGCCGAATGGGCTCCCAATGGCCAGTACTCTTTGTCCTACCCGAACGGATGTGGAATCACCCAAGCGAACCGTGGGGAATGTGTCATTGGATTGAATCTTAAGGAAGGCCAGATCTTTGTTAAAGCCTTTGGTTGAAATCAGTTGTGCTTGGTATTGGTGCCCGTTGGTTGTTTTTACGGAAACCGTGCGAGCGTTGTTGATGACATGTCGATTGGTGACCACCAGGCCATCTGGGGTTAAAATAACACCGGCTCCCTCATCTTGCCCTGAGTTGATGCTGACAACTGCGGGAGCCACTTGTTGGTAAATGGTAATGTTTTCCACTTCATCTTGGGTAAGTGGGCCATTTGAATTGGATGTGGTTATTTTCTCAGGCACTTGGGCTGCATGAGACTTGAGTGCTGGGGTAAAAAACAATAAGTTTAAAAGTAATGCCGGTATCGGGCTCAACAATAATAGCGTGCGACTTAATCGTGTATTCAACCTTCTCCACCTCTTCTACAGTTTCTTTTGGGACCAACTTCTCTTCTAGTATTATGATTATAGCAGACGACGGCATAACCCAACTAAAAGTTCCACAGATGGAAAAACAAATATGAATTCCCAGAAAATCCTCTGATAGTAAACTTCGTGTAGTGTGTACATTTTTCACGCTTTTTATTAAGTTTTGTAACAAAGATCCCGCTGTTTTAGTGATAGACAGTTGCACATTCATTTGGACGCGTTAAACTTAAAACTACCAACAATGGTTAGTACGAAACAAAACGTCTTACAGACACTAAGTTTTTTAGATTTCCCCCTCACTCCCAACCTAAAATATCTAAACCCTCCAACGGTGGAGGGTTTTTTTTGTGGCAAATTCCTGGATATGCTAGTGTTTTACCAAGAGGATACATTCCCTGAAAGGAGTCGTTGTCATGGAATCTGTTGAGGCGTTTTACTGGTTGCCCAAGTGTACTACTTGCCAAAAGGCAGAAGCTTTGCTGAAGGACCTTAAGGTGTCGATTAAACACTATGTGGATGTGAAGACAACCCAGGTCGATCCGGAGACGTTAAAACGGTTGGCCGAAAAAGTGGGGGGCGTAGACAAACTATTTTCGAAACGAGCCTTGAAATATCGGGCCATGGGGTTGCATGTACGAGTTCTCTCCGATGAGGAGATGCTGGACTTGATGCATCAGGAGTATACTTTTATTCGTCGGCCTGTTATTGCCACCGCTTCGGGTAAAGTCATAGCGGGTTTTTCCAAAAAGCAGTATGAGGCATTGCTTTCGTAAGTTACCTTAGGCAGATTTTGGTTCTAATAGCTCTTTAAGGCTATCTCCCAGTAAATTTAGGGCCACCATGGTGATGAATAAGAAGAAGCCAGGCAAGAGAATCAGGTGGGGGGCAATCCGAATCATTTGCCAGCCACTATTGATCATGGTTCCCCAGCTGCTATAGGGCGGTGAAACTCCTAGGCCAATAAAGCTAAGGGTTGACTCTGTTAAAATCGCTCTTGGAACGGTGATGGTGGCTGTCAAAATAATTAAGGCCGTTAAATTGGGGATAAAATGAGAAAACACCAGGCGTAGCGGTTTTCCACCAAGACTATAATAAGCTTCTACAAATTCTTCTCGCTTTAAGCTGAGCACTTGTCCTCGGATAATCCGGGCGGTGTCCGGCCAACTGAATAAAGCCAGCGCAAGTACCAAGCCTGTAATATTCATCAAGCCTCGTAAATCTGGGAATCCTAAATGGGTCAGCGACAAAGCCACATGGGCCATGGTTTTGTTCATAAACAGGGTAAATAAAATCACAATCATCACGCTGGGCAAGCTGTAAAGAACATCTAATACCCGCATCATCAAGGTGTCCAGGGAGCGGCCTTCAAAAAAAGCAGCAAGTGTACCGTAAGCGGTGCCAATCACCACGGCGACCAAGGCTGTGGCCAGGCCAATCATTAACGAGATTTGCCCCCCAACGGCCAGCCTTGAAAACAGATCCCGCCCAAGTTCATCTGTTCCAAAGGGATGGCCCATGGATGGCCCAACTGTGGGTAAGTTTGGATTGATAAACGTTGGATCGGGGCCGATTAGGGGGCCTAAAACAGTAATGAGTAATACAATTCCTAAGATCCCCAAGCTAAGATACAGTTTAATAGGCCGGTGTTTCATTGGGACATTTTCCCTTGCTCTCGAAATCGGGGGTCAACCAACGCGTAGATAATATCGGTGAGGGTGTTAAATAAGATTAAAAGAACGCTATAAACAATGGTGATTCCCATGACAACGGTGTAATCCCGGTTAGTTACGGCGGTCACAAAATATTTCCCCAATCCTGGAATGGCAAAAATAAGTTCTACTGCAAAAGAGCCTGTGATAATGGCGGCACTGATAGGGCCTAAAATTGAAATGAGTGGAATGAGTGAATTGCGAAGAACATGGCCAAAGGTAATGCGCAGATCGGGGATGCCAAAGCAACGCTTAATGGTCACAAATTGCTGGAGTCGAACTTCTTTTACTGTGGTGCGGATGAGTAAAAAGGTGTAAGCAAAGGGGGTTAACGACAAAGTTAAAACAGGCAAAATGTAATGTTGTGGCCCGGCCAAGCGTGCTGCGGGCAAAATGTTGAGATAATAGGCAAAAATCATGACCAAAAAGGCCCCAAAGATAAAGTTGGGCATTGAAATGCTGGAAATCCCAACGGCCGAAAGAATACCATCGAGCCACCGGTTTGAAGTCATTCCGGCAAACGTGCCCATGATAATTCCCAAGCTCACGCCTAACAGGAGAGCCAAGCCCCCAATGGTAAACGAAACCATACTGGCTTGCCCCACAATATCATTGACGTTGCGGGTGAGATATTTGTAAGACGGACCCAGATCGCCATGGAGAATATTATTCATATAAGAGAAATATTGGCTCAGTAAGGGCTCATTGAGGTGGTACTTTGCTTCCATATTGGCTTGAATGGCGGGTGGAAGCTTGCGAGCTTGGTCAAAGGGGCCACCCGGCAATAACCGAATCAGGAAAAAGGTAATGCTAATCACCACAAAAAGGGTTAACAGGCCGTTTAAAAACTTTTTTAAAATGTCGTGTAACACCGATTCCCTCTACCAACTGCAAGTCTGAATAATTTTATTGTAGCCTATCTCCCCTTTCCAGGGGCTTTGAATTGTACCAGGTTGAAAAACCGGGATGCTTTTCCCTTTAGGTTTCTTTAAAAACATGACGTTAGGGCTAGCCCTCTAAAGGGCTTTTGTGGGATAAGAAACAAACAGGAGATATCATTCAGATGGCTCAAAAACGACCGCTGTTTGCATCCTATCAAGACGTCATCATCCCAGCCCTGCTGTTGATCATGGCTGGGGCTTGGCTTGCCAGTGCTGCTTCACTGGCCATTGCTTTTTGGGCTGTTTGGTTATTGCTGGGCTTGGGGGGATTCTTGGGGAGCCTTCTATTCTCTTCTCAAAGGCAGTGCGTTAAATGGTTTGTGTGGTGGAGCTGTTTCTTTTTAGGAGGCAGCTATTTTATGGCCATTCATTTTGTTCCAGGGCCTTTGGATGTTTCCAACAAAGCCAATTTAGCCCAAGCAGAGCTTCAAGGGGTTATTGTTTCGCCTGGGGCAACGTCAGAGAAATGGGTAGTCAAAGTGACTCAGTTGAATCACGCACCAACCCAGGGACAAATTTTGATGAAGCTCAAAAAAAATCTTCAATTGAAAGAACCGTTGGATATTGGAGACCATGTGACGTTGGTTGGACGTTTGTATCTGCCTTATTCCCCATTGTTTCCAGGGCAGTTTGATTATAGGGCTTACCTGTTGCAGCAAAAAATAACAGCCATGTTCACTGCTCAACAATGCACCATTACCCAAGATCACCCGTCTACCTGGTGGTTGGCATTGTTAAGAGAAACAAATCATCTGAGCCAGCGAATCACCACCCACTTTAAACAGCATTTGTCTTTATCGGAGGCCCAAATTTTGGCCAGTGTGGTTTTAGGGGATCACGCCGTGGATATGAGCTCAGCCATTAAGGCGGATTTTATTCGAGCCGGACTGATTCATGTGTTAGCAGCCAGTGGGTTTAATGTCGGACTGATTGCAGCATGCTTTTTAATCTTTGGGAAAGTCTTTCGACTGCCTTTAAGGCTATCGTTAGGGATCGCCATGGTGGGGGTTGCTGGTTATTGTTTGCTTACGGGCTTACCCCCTTCGGTTCAGCGGGCGGGGATGATGCTGGAGTTGGCATTCCTCTTTAAAATTATCCAACGAGAACTGACGCCGGTTACCTTATTGTGCCTGGTTGGGGTGATCCTCACTTTTATCAATCCCATGGTGGTGATGATGCTGGGGTTTCAATTGTCGTTTTTAAGTACCTTGGGTTTAATTGTCATGGTCAGGCCACTTCAGGAGATACTGGGCTTTTATTTAACCCGCTGGGGGGCCGGTATTCTTCTAGTGCCCTTGGTGGCACAGCTTTGGGTAACCCCTATTTTGATGTATCAATTTAATCAGGTGCAATTGGTGGCATTGCCAGCCAATTTACTGGCTTTACCATTGGTTTCAATCTTAACCTATGTGGGGTTTATTCTGGGAGCAGGGTCATTAATTTGGCCCACTGTTACCGGTTGGCTCATCGCACGGTTAGGATTTCTCTGTACGATGCTGCATCAAATTGCCAGCTTTTTCGGACATTTACCGTTTTCGATTTGGCATGTGCCATCTCCCCCGGTAACCACGATGGTACTGTTCATGGGGCTGCTTTTCTTTTGGGCTTATGGGGTGAATTTTCCAGCCAAAGTTTCGCCAAAAACCCTTGCTGTAACCCTGAGTATAGGGCTCCTTTTGTTAATTTCGCCAGTTGCACTGGCCAAATGGCAGGCACATCATCAAACCTCAATAACCTGGCTTCCGCATCGGTTTGGTTCCGGGACCCAGGTCATTGATATTCAAGATCGTACCGTGGTGGTGAATGTGGTGAATTTAGACACATACGATGCCAAAGATTTACAAAATTATTTGGTGAAACAAGGAGTTGCTCGAATTGATATTTTAAATTTAATGTCGCCCAAGGCGACCAACTTAATGGGGCTTTCAACACTCGTGGCTAATGGTGTTGCAGTTCATCATATCACTTCTCCCGGATTAACATCGCAGAAGGCTTTAGCAGAGCTTAATCAACTCAAAAATAATCAAAATATTTCAGTCACTTCGTTGGCTGCGACGCATCAGATAGTAGGTCATTCTCTGAGCGCCAATTTTTTTGATTTATATCCTACAGAAACGCTGCAACGGTTTAATTGGGGAGCGCTTTGTTTTGTGAATCATTGGGGAGGCGACCAATTGCAACAAAGTCCTTTGGTTGCCATGGCCAATGGTTGCCTGATAAGACAGGATATCAATGACCAGGGCTTTGTTCACCTCTTTTTAGGCCAAGACACGATCCCCATCACCTTTAATCGATTTTATCGTTTAGTGGTTCAAGGTGATAATAAGACAATCCAGCTTGTATCTTACTGAACCAAGCCGTTTTGCTGAAAGAAACATAACAAAATAAACTAAATGGTTACATCGCCTTCTTGTTGATAAGCCCAGGCATTGTGGCCATGGATGCTTTCTAAAGCTTCCACTTCCAATTCATAGCCGGTTACCGATGGATAGGTTTGAAGAACTGCAACACATTCACGAATGACATCTTCCACAAATTTGGGGTTGTCATAAGCTCTTTCTGTTACATATTTCTCATCTTCTCGTTTTAAAACAGGGAAGATGGGGCAGGAAGCACATTCATCAAACGCTTTTACCAAATCCTCAAGCCAAAGTACTTCGTAGTCACTTTGGGTGTCTAAGGCCAGTTTGGCTCGAATAATGGCCCGTTGGTTATGGGCACCATAATCAGAGATGGCTTTACTACAGGGGCAAAGTGTGGCAATAGGCATTTCCAGGCCCAGCACAAATTTGTAGTCTTCTTCACCGGTTAACGATGCCCCAAAACTGCATTGGTAAGCTACAGGGGCTGGGATTTTAGTTACTGGGGCTTCTTTGTGGATGAAATACCGGAAATTCATTTCGATGTGAGCGGTGTTTGATTTTAACCGTTGCTGGGTTTCTCGTAAGAAGTCTCTTAAGTTGTAGCAGAACGCCTTGCTCGTACTTTTTTCTGCCAGTTGGATGACAAAACGAGACATGTGGGTGCCTTTTTGTTCTGCCGGTAAGTCAACACTAATGGTAATGCTTGCGGCTACCATCTGTGTGCGTCCATCTTTTTGCAGAACATAAATGGGCACTTCTACATTCTTTACACCTACTTTGTGTAGGGCAATTCCACGGGCATCCGCATGACTTTGAACATCGATAAGCGGTTGTTTGAGATTATCAAGCATTATCTGGATCCTTATAGAAAGAAATCATTTCAGAACATAAATTACCATGAACTATCATTTACGAAATCGACTTTGATTTCAATAGATAAAATCATTTTAAGAGCATCGGGGTGGCTTTAAGGCAAGCAGTTCTCCCAACAGCGGCCAACAACTACTGCAACCGTTTCCTGCTTTGCAATGATCTGTGATATCCATCACCGTTTCCACTTCGTCCATCTCGATTACAGCCAAAATTTCCTGTTGTGTGATGCCAAAGCAAAAACAAACAAGAGGGTTGTCATCATTTGGTGAAGTTTCGTTCATCGAAAAAAAGTCTGCATCAAAATCAAAAAATACAAATAAAAGTGAATCAAGGGTACAATACCATAGATTGTCCTCTAGAATGACTACAAAAACAGTACACATGTACTATAAAGGTTTTCATTACCGAGGCCGATAGGTTGATAGAGAGATGAAAAGGATATAGGCTCCCTTTTCAAACCAGCGTGGGTGATGCGATGGTTGAGCAGATAAAGGAACAATTTGACCGAATGCAGGCAGAAACGCCTGACCTGTACCAATTTTTAAATAATTTTAGAAATTGGGTCAATGCGGTTGTGGTGAACTATGAAATCTTTTTGGAAGATAATTGGTTTGACGATAAAACAACCATTGAGTATACATTTCGCTCTTTAGATACCTTTAATATAGTGGTGTTTGCCGAAGATGAGTATGAAAATCATCGGGATGAAAAAGGGGTTTGGCATTTGGGCAAATATATTAAAACCTATTGGACGGTTGTAGATCCTTGGCAAGAAATAGCGCATTTTATTGCTGAAAATGGTTCGCCTCGATATTTAGAGTAACCTGATAACAACTTGTATCTCCAAATTTCAAAGAATAGGCCATTTGGATGAATCTTGGGATGACCTCATAACGTATGCTGCGAAATGGTAGATAATGGAACTGGTTGTTTGATGGGAGATTTTGTTTGAATGCCGATGCAACACTGGATGTCGATGGCGGATCCCATTCACGGGATGATTCGTTTAAAACGGCATGATGAAAATCATCAACTTATTTTAGACATTATGAACAGTCAGGCGTTTCAGCGTTTACGCCGGATTCGACAAATGGGGATGGCTGAATTTGTCTTTCCGGGGGCAACACACAATCGTTTTGTGCATAGCATTGGGTCTGCCTGGTTGATGATAAAAGCCATTGAGCATTTAAAAGATATTGATGAGGCACGAGCAATCTTAAAATCAAACTACCCTGGCACCAATATTTCTATAGAACGTTTACTTTTGGTCAGCATCTTGGTTCATGATATTGGGCACACGCCCTTGTCTCACACCTTAGAAGATGTTTTAGATTTGAAAAGTCAGGGTCTGCTTCATGATACCTATTGGAATAAATTACTACTTGAGCATGATGAAGAGCTTTTACGTCTTTGGAAAAAGTATAACCCGGAAATACCCTACGCTGTTTCTGAATTTATGGGGGGAGAACCTGGTATAGATAGGCATTTTATGGCTGATTTGGTCTCAAGCCAGCTTGATATGGATCGGATGGATTACTTGCTGAGGGATAGCCATTATTTGGGTGTGCAGTATGGTCGCATTGAGGTTGAACGGATTATTACCAACTTGATGATTGGTGAAACACCGGCGGGAAAAACCGCAGTGGCCATTCGAGAGGAAGCCATCCCGGCGGTAGAGCATTACTTATTTGGTCGCTATGAAGCGTATAAAATGGCGCTCCACTCGTTGGATAAGGCCTCTGAAACCTTGCTGAAGATGACATTGGATCGTTTTCGATGGGTCAAAGAGCATGGGATAGATCCTGGGCATCCGGCGGATCTGTTGTATCAGTTTATTGTGGATGGTCGCTCGCTTTTAGCAAAAGACTATTTAATGTTGGATGACTGCTATTTGTGGGATAAAGTGAACTTATGGGCCCGGTATTCTCAAGATGCTCTATTAAAAGAATTGGCCAACCGTCTCCTCAGTCATGATCTTCTCAAATACGTTGAGTTTAATTCCTGTTTGGAGGATTCAGCCGATACCGTACTTCAGCCCATTCGGGAGGAAATGGCCCGTTATTATGAATCCCGTGGATTGTCGTTTGAATTTGGCTTTTATCAAATGCTGGTTGTCCCAAAGTCGATGTATCAACGAAGCGGGCATAAACCGCCTATTTGGGTTTATCGCCGTAATGGGAGACTTATGGATTTTGCAGACGCCTCTTTACTGCCATTGCAGCAAGAAATAATGCAAGGAAAGCGTTGTTTGCTCTTTACCTGGGATCGAGAGTCCCGGAGTTATTTAAAAAAACTGTTACAAAAGCATTTTGGTCCCAATAGCCTGGATGTTTTATCGCAAGTTACTGAGTTTTAAACCATTAACGTTTGAGTTGCTTCTTTTTCGACCGTTTTAATATGGTGTAGCAGTGATTTTTGAACCACACCCTTGACTTCGAATGGAAACACTTGATGACCACAATCGAGGAGAGAAACCATATTGGCTTCCCCTGGAATGGTATTGTAAAGCCATTCGCTGTGCTCATAGGGAACTGTTAAGTCATAGGGTGAATGAAATAACAAGGTTGGAATATGTAATTCTGGGGCCGACCGCCTTACCTCCGCAAAAAGCGGATCCATCTGCAGATAAAATTTAAACATGTCCTGGGGATAGAGTATCGGTTTTGGGAATCCGGTTCGCCATTGGTGGAGGGGTATCCCCGGCAAAAATCGATTAAAGAAGTTTTTAAGGTGATACTGGCCGTACTCCAGGTTGAAAACTGATTTATAGGGCGCTGCAACCAGTGTTGCGGATTGAAACACCCTTGGGTTTTTTTGAGACAGCACAATACTGAGTGCTCCACCTAAGCTAAAACCGACCAGGTGAATGGTTTCATATTGAGAAGAAACGCCATCTAAGTCTATTTGACAACGCTCTAACATGTCTTCCCAGGTAATACGCCCTAAATTGCCTGGATTATTGCCATGTTCTGGCAAGCACACCCGGTGTGTATCATATCCATGGGCTTCAAGATAGGGAATTAAGGGCCCAAATTCATCAGGGTGTCCCATAAAACCGTGAATCAGGAATACGAGAGATCTTGGTTGTGTTTGCATGTTAGGGTGCTTCCTTCCACTTCTTTTTTGATTCTACATCGGTGATAGATGTCATGCTGGAAAATTGTGATGCGTTTCTGATCTCAAATGACGTTCATTTTGCCAAAGAGGTTCAACGCATTTGAAACAATTTGAAGCGCAAGATATAATATTTATCATTTACAGTGCATTTATTTTTGTAAACCTTTTTTCAGACGAAAATCCCTGTACGGAAAGCTTCGGCCTAGACAATCCTATTTGAGAATAGGGTTGCTTTTTGGGTGAAAAAATGGTAAATTATTTAGTTAAGTTTTTTAGTAAGGTATCTCTCCGTTAATTTTTGTACACGAAGGGCCTTTCTCAAAAAACGGTGAAAAACGGTTAGAAAATAATGGAGGCCCAAACCAGGTCATGTACGAAGAACGACAACTATCTTGCCAAAGCTGTGGCGGCGAATTCGCTTTTACAGCGGAGGAACAAGAATTCTATGATACAAAAGGATTTCAAGAACCCAAAAAATGCAAGCCATGTAGAGATGCTGCAAAACAAAGCCGCTCTGGCGGCTATGGTCGCGGCGGCGGCGGTGGTGGTGGCGGATACAACCGCGGACCGCGTCAATTGTATGATGCAGTGTGCGCATCATGCGGGGTTCAGACACAGGTACCTTTTCAACCCAATGGCAGCAAACCCGTTTATTGTCGGGAATGCTATCAAGGGAGCTCTGTTTCCAGATCCCACTAGTATCATTTTAGGGATTCGTTAAATTGGAATGACCAAATGGATAAAAACATTTGGTCATTCCCTTTTGAGTCACTTCCCATGGAATAGCCCCTTGAAACCCCTGCCTCAATCGAACATCATGAAGATATGAAAGAAAAGCCTTTTCAGCTTAATAGTGAATATCAGCCTTCGGGAGATCAGCCCCAGGCTATTGAAAAATTGGTACTAGGGTTACAACAAAAATTTGAAGCACAAACGCTTTTAGGTGTTACAGGCTCCGGTAAAACCTTTACCATGGCCAATATTGTTCATGAAGTTCAACGTCCTACATTGGTAATTGCCCATAATAAAACCCTGGCAGCGCAACTTTACAACGAGCTTCAAGCCTTTTTCCCCGACAATGCGGTGGAATACTTTATCAGCTATTACGATTATTACCAACCCGAAGCCTATATTGCCCGCACTGATACCTATATTGAAAAAGAAGCTCAAATTAATGATGAAATCGATCGGCTGCGTCACAGTACCACACGGAGCCTTTTTGAACGCAGGGATGTGGTTGTGGTGGCTAGTGTTAGTTGTCTTTATGGGTTGGGGCTGCCCCAAAATTATTTCGAGGCGGCTATTCGTATTCATTTAGGAGATTCTTTGGAGCGGGATGATCTGTTGCGTCAGCTTATCCGAAACCAATATACCCGGCACGACCTGGATTTAAAGCGATCCTGTTTTCGGGCACGAGGAGATGTGGTGGAAATTCAGCCCGCTTACGAGGAGCGGATTATTCGAATTGAGTTTTTTGGGGATGAAGTCGAGCGAATCTCTATCTTGGATGCGACGACGGGTGAAATTTTAGAGTTTACAGAAGAAACCGTGATTTATCCTGCCATTCACTATGTGGCTAATGCGAATGACATTACGAGAGCGGTGCAGCAAATTGAGCAAGAGCTTGAAGTACGATTGGCAGAATTGAAAAATGAGGGCAAATTGGTTGAGGCGCAAAGGCTTGAGCAGCGGACGATGCGAGATATTGAGATGATCCGAGAGGTGGGGTATTGCAATGGGATTGAAAACTATTCTCGAATCTTTGAAAATCGCCCACCAGGCACCCCGCCTTTAACATTGCTGGACTATTTTCCCAAAGATTTTCTGCTCTTTATCGATGAGTCCCATGTAACCCTCCCGCAGCTTCGGGGAATGTATCATGGGGACCGTTCACGCAAAAATAATCTGGTGGATTATGGGTTTCGTTTGCCGTGTGCGCGAGATAACCGGCCTTTAAACATTGATGAATTCTGGCATCGCGTCGGACAAAGAATTTATGTCTCAGCCACGCCAGGAAAGTTTGAATTGGAAGAATCACAGCAAATTGTTGAGCAGATTATCCGTCCCACGGGCCTTTTAGATCCAGGGGTGGAGGTCCGTAAGACCGCCCATCAGGTGGATGACTTAATGGCTGAAATTCGTCAACGGGCCAAGAAAAATGAGCGGGTGCTGATTACAACGCTTACCAAGCGAATGGCAGAGGATTTAACCGACTATTTTAAGGGGCTCAATATTCGGGTGCAGTACTTGCACAGTGATATTAAATCGTTAGAACGAGTCAGTATTCTACGAGATTTACGGCTGGGGCAGTTTGATGTGCTTATTGGCGTCAATTTATTACGAGAAGGGCTGGATTTGCCCGAAGTCACTCTGGTTGCTATCATGGATGCGGACAAAGAAGGCTTCTTACGTTCTGAATCCAGTTTGATTCAAACCATTGGGCGTGCTGCTCGAAATGTAAGCGGTAAAGTGATTTTATACGCTGATTCGATGACCAAATCCATGGAGCGGGCCATTTCCGAGACCAATCGCCGCCGCCAGATTCAAATGGAATACAACATCGAACATCAGATTGTTCCCAAAACCATTGAGAAAAAGCTGACCAATAATCTGTTGGATATTGTGGGGGCGCTTCATGAGGAAGAAGAACTTTCCGCTCAGGCGTTGCAGGAGGAAGTCCAAGCAATTGGGGTGGATAAACTCCCTGGCTTGATTGCAGAGCTTGAAATTCAAATGCGTGAAGCGGCCAAAATGCTGGAATTTGAAAAGGCGGCTCAGCTTCGGGATCAGATGTTGGCCATGAAAGCGTTGATATCTGACGAAGTTGCGTCATAATCATCACGTTTTAATTTAGTGCTAGACATTTGGGGGGTGTCTCTCCCCTAAAACACAAAGCATAATGAGAGAAGTGAGAGGGGAGAGACGCTGATTATGGAAAAGAGTGCTCATCATGATGATTTAAAAACGGAATCCCGGCAAGAAACAGCGGTTGAAAAAGATACAAACTTCGCTCGTGTTCATTGGCAAGGCGCTGATTTCAAGGGAGCGAATTTTCAGCAAGCTGATTTTACCCAAGCTCAATTGGTGGGCGTTAATTTTGAGGAGGCGAATCTGCAATTTGCCAATTTTCGGGAAGCCAATCTCACCCGGGCGAATTTGCGGCATGCCCGAGTTCAATGTGCTCGAATGCCTGCAACGGTTTTAGATAGTGCCAGTTTAGAAGGGGCCAATCTCACGGGGGCGGCTTTGCCGGGGGCTTATTTCGGGAATGCCAATTTAAAAAATGCAAAACTTCGCAGAACCCTCCTTACCGGCACGTGTTTTTTAAATGCCAATTTGGAAAACGCCGACTTGAGTGGTGCAAACCTTTTCCACGCTGTTTTAGAAGGTGCTAATTTAAAGCATGCCCGGCTTGCTCATGCCGATTTGGAGGGCGCTGATTTTGAAGATGCCGATTTAAATGGCGCAGTTTTAACAGGGACCACCCTTACCACCTGGGCCTATGAAGTTGATACGAATCTAGAGGATACGGATTTAGCCTTTGCGAATTTGCGAGGAGCTGAATTGGATTCGGCTAATTTAGAAGCGGAAAACTTTCAAGGCGCCAATCTTGCCAAAGCCAATCTTCAATCGGCAGACTTGGCCAAAGCCAACCTGACGGATGCCAATTTATGCGAAGCCAATTTGGAAAGTGCCAACCTGGAAGAGGCAATTTTAGCTGGGGCCAGTTTACAAGGCGCTAAATATAATTCGGCAACTCGGTTCCCAGAAGGATTTTATCCTGAAAAAGCTGGAATGGTTCAAATACATACAGATTAAAGGGCATTGCATAATTCTTGTTTGGCCGCCTCAATCGTTTCAGCCCTAATCGATTGCCCCGTCCAGATTTCAAAGGATTTTGCTCCTTGGTGGACTAACATGGTGATTCCATCTTGCGTTTGAAGTCCTTTTTGACGCGCAGACTGCAATAATTTTGTTTCAATGGGGTTGTAGATCAAGTCGTAAACCAAGGTATTTTGGGGTAAATGGTCTAAGTAACTTAAGGGGAGGGGGGAGTTATCGGATTCTGGTGACATTCCAACCGGTGGTGTATTGATAATGGCTTTCAAGCGTGCGATTAATTCCGGCGTGAGCTGCGGGTGGTAGTGAATCGGAATGGTTTGGTCTAAAAGAGATTGGCTGGCATGCTGAATTGCTTTTAAGGTGGGTTGCGCACGATCCGGATTACGGCTCCAAAAGCTAATCTGCCCAACGTGCATTTTGAGAAGACCGTAAGCAATGGCTCGACTGGCACCACCAGCCCCCAAAATTAAAACATGAGAGCCCTCTAAAGTCTGTTGCACTTTTGGCGATAGGGAGTTGATAAATCCAGAGATATCTGTATTTTCACCATATAAGCCATCTTGCTGGATACTGACGGTATTTACTGCACCAATAATGGTAGATTCTTGAGAGATACCTTGTAAGTAAGGCATAATAAGAACTTTATAGGGAATGGTGACATTAAATCCCTTAAGAACGCTATTCTGCAAATTTTGCAACCAAGGTACCAGGTTTTCTGGTGAAACATCCAGCTTTTCATAGGTGCCTTCAAGATGGAGACTTTTCAAAAAAAACTGGTGTAAGACAGGAGAAAGCGTGTGTCCTAACGGATGTCCTAAAATACCAAAGTGAAAGTTTTTTTTCATTGGGGTTGTGCTATTTTTGTCGTTTTCTCCAGTGCCTGGGCCATATCCTGCTTCAAATCTTCAATATCCTCAATGCCAACGGACATGCGAACCAGATTGTCCGTAATCCCAATGGCCTTTCGGATGTGAGGTTCAACTGAAGCATGGGTCATTAGGGCGGGGTGTTCAACCAACGACTCTACACCTCCCAAGCTTTCTGCTAGTGTAAAAAGCTTTAGGGATTTCATAAAGGTCCGGGCTTCTTCCAAGCCACCTTTAATACGTACTGAAATCATGCCACCAAAGCCAGACATTTGTTTTTTGGCAAGTGCATGTTGTGGATGAGAGGATAATCCGGGATAAATTACATTTTCAACCCCTGGATGTGACTCTAAAAATTGAGCCAATGCCATGGCGTTGGCTTCATGGGCTTTCATTCGGATGGCTAGGGTTTTTAGACCCCGTAAAGTGAGCCAGGATGCAAAGGGATCCGGGGTTGCGCCCAATGAGTTTTGATAAAATCGCAACGGTTGAAAATAAGTGTCATCTTTCAAAATTAAAGCCCCACCCACCACATCACTGTGGCCGCCAATATATTTGGTGGTGCTGTGCAAAACAATATCAACGCCAATTGAAATACCTTTTTGGAGATAAGGAGAGGCAAAGGTGTTGTCCAGAATGGTTAATAAGTTGTGTTCTTTGGCAATAGCTACCATGGCTTGAATATCGACCAGTTTTAACAAGGGATTTGTGGGTGTCTCTAGATACAAAGCCTTCGTATTTGGCTTGATATGACGTTGCACCTCTTCGGGGGCTGTAAAATCAATAAACGACACATCAATCCCTAAGGGACGAAAAACCTTGTCAAAAAAGCGATATGTGCCGCCGTACACATCATCGCCGCATAAAATATGATCTCCCGGTTTAAAAAGCGCCATGCTTACTGTGGTTAAAGCCCCTAACCCACTGGCAAAACATAATCCATAGGCTCCGCCTTCTAAATCTGCCAGGCAACCTTCTAAAGCCCGTCGGGTTGGGTTCCCACTTCGGCTGTAGTCGTAGCCTTTGTGCTTACCAGCATCTTCCTGCTCGAATGTAGATGTTTCATAAATGGGGATAATGACGGCACCGGTTTCAGGGTCCGAAGCCTGATGGCTGTGAATTGCTAGGGTGGAAAAGCGGTAATTGGTTGGAGCATCCATTATTCTAAAAATCCTTTTTCTTTCATCCATGTATCGTTATAGAGCTTAGTCATGTAATTTCGGCCTGTGTCATGGACCAACATTACAAAGGTTTTTCCCTCACAATCTACTTGTGAAAAGAGTTTTCGCATGCCGGCAACAACAGCGCCTGTTGACCCGCCAGCTAAAATGGCTTCTTTTCGGGCCAGCTCTCGCCCAGCCTGAAATGATTCTTGATCATTGACCCGAATGACCTTATCCACAACAGAGGGGTCATATATGGGCGGAAAGTAATCATATCCAATGCCTTCTACTAAATAACTACCCGGCGTATCCCCAGAGTAGACAGACCCTGCCGGATCAATTCCAACAATTTGAATGTTGGGGTTTTGGGATTTCAGAAAACGGCCTATCCCAGTGATGGTACCAGAGGTTCCAATGCCACACACGAAATAATCCAGTTTGCCTTGGGTTTGTTGCCAAATTTCAGGTCCGGTGGTACAAAAATGAGCCTCTGGGTTGTTGGGATTTTCCAGTTGATTGAGCATGTAGGTGTTGGGATTCTCTTTGGTGAGGCGCTCAGCGACTTCTACATAATTTTCAGGGTCACCATGGGGCGCTTCTGTTGGGCACCAAATTACTTCGGCGCCAAAAGCCTGTAATAAATCGGCTTTTTCCTGACTCATCTTTTTGGGCATGGTAATAATCACTTTGTAGCCCTTCAGGGCTCCTGCCATGGCGATTCCAAGACCCGTATTGCCACTTGAAGGCTCAACCAGGGTATCACCGGGTTTAATTTTACCCGATTTTTCAGCTTGTTCAACCATGTAAATCCCAATTCTATCTTTACTAGAGCCGTTGGGATTAAAATTTTCTAATTTGGCCAAAACTTGAGCGTTGAGAACGTCATTAAAAATCCGGGATAAGCGAACCATGGGGGTCCAACCCACCGTTTCCAAGATACTGTTTAGAATGTCTGCTCGGTGCTCAAGGGGAGGAAGGTTCATGCGCTACTCACAATTGATTTTGAACCATTAAAACACCGTTATTTTACCAGAAGCCGATGTCACAAACAAAGGTCAATAGTGCAAGAAATGTCTCAGCGAATTGCTTATATGGAGCATTGTAAAATCTGGTCGATATCAGGCTCGCTTAAAATTTTGACGGGATCAATGGGCGGTAATGCATTTTCTTTCAACAGGGCTTCAGTGCCAAATCGATCCACAACATGATCGACGAATAAAATGCCGTTTAAATGATCCAATTCGTGCTGAATTGCTCTGCATAGGAGGGTTTTTGGCTCAGGTGTTAGGGTGAACACTTTACCCTTGATATCTTTGGCCCGAATGGTGATTTCAGAGTAGCGTTTGACATCAATAAACACATTGGGGAAGCTCAAACATCCTTCCCAACTTACCATGGCACCTTCTTTTTTGATTAAAACCGGATTAATAAAGACCATTTTGGGCATTGGTTCTTCTTCTGTGGAGCAGTCCAACACGAAGATGCGTTTGGATTCGCCGACCTGAGGGGCTGCCAGGCCAACGCCGTTATTGGCATACATGGTGTCAAACATGTCATGCACCAGTTTTTGGATTTTGGCGGACACTTTGGGGATTTCTTTGGTGGGTTCTCGCAGGACGGGGTCGCCGTATTTCACAATTTTAAGGACAGACATTCAGAAATGGTCTTTCTTAGCTTCTTCTCGGTTACTAAATAACATTATACCCAACATCAAGAGTGATTACACCCCTTGATTGATAAAGGTCATTCCTTGATAGGAATCCCTAGTAGCCATTGACGAGGCTTTTTAAAGAATGATTGTTAAAATTTATTAAAAAACTATTTATAAAAAAATAATTATTGTTTTTATGTATTTGAGAAGAAAAAGAGAGTGAGTTTTGCATTACGATGAACGTCAATGATATTTTAACAGCATTAGTTCTGTATGATTTAACCCAAAATAGTGCTTCTAACGGTGTTTCTGAGGCCAATAATTCTAATAGTTCGCAAAATCCGTTGATTCAGAATTTGTTAGGCTCAATTGTTGGTGGCTACAATAATACCAGTACTACTTCTAGTGGTAGGGCCAGCGAAGGTAATCGTATTTTAGGCACTGGGTCCTCACAGAACAATATACTTCAGTTATTGTTTGGTGGAAGTAATGGACTTTCAGTTTTACCAGCCCTGGGTGGTAATGCCCTGGGAAGTTTGATTTCCTTTTTATTGGCTTTAGGAAGCAAACAGTCCACGACTTCGAGCCAATCTCAAGCGGATCAAAAATCCAACGATCCGAACAACCAAAGTACTTCGAATTCTGCGACTAGTTCAAGTTCTGCCAATGCCACCAATAGTCAAAATGATTCTAGTTCTAACACTTTGTCAAGTTCAAATGCGTCTAATGATGGAAGTGCAAACGGTAGCCAAAATAATGCTGGCTCTAACACTTCGTCAAGTTCAAACGCTTCTAACAATGGAAGCAGTAACAGCAGTCAAAACAATTCTCAATCAGGATCGCATTCAGGAAGTAGTTCTTCCCCGTCAGGAAGCAATAGTAGTAGCTCTACGGGCTCAGGTTCAAGTTCAACTTCTAGTGGTAATTCGGGTAATACTAATAATAGCAACAATTCCAATGGCAATCAGAACCAAGATGGTGGAACCGTGGGATTTGGCACTCCTACGACCATAGGAGGATTACCCTACTTGCCAGGAATTCCAATAATGCCTCCAGGGCCAGGTTTTGTTTTTGTCGGACCCGGTGTTGGCGGTGGTGGTGGTAATCCACAGCCTCCGAAGCCACCCAACTTAAATCCTCCCCAATTGCCAATGATGGGGCCAGGTGCAGGCGAAGGTGGCGGCGGCCAAGATCCAAACAAACCATTTGAAATAGATCCCAATAATCCTTTCCCACCTGAATTGTTTCCCAATAATCCACCGCCCGATCCCAATGGGTTGGATCCGAATGATCCCTTCTTTGGGGGGAATGGTAAGCCACCTGGAAATCCAATGCCACCGGATGAAAATCCACCAGAAATGCCACCGATGCCCATGCCTCCAGAAGATCCGCCAATGCCACAACCTCCTTTGGCTTGGGCACCACCTGATGGTTATACAGGGCCTACTGGACCGACTGGACCAATGCCCCCAGTAATGCCCCCAGATCCACCTGACTATGCAGGGAATTGGACGGGAGCTACAGCGCCATACGTATAAACTGCCCGTGATAAAAAATTGATGCCTCTCACCAAAACGCCCTCATCTTGTGTGTGGGCGTTTTCATTCAGAGTGGATGGGGTCTTTTTCGTGTTTTAGGGAGAAGTTCGTTTGTTGGCCTTTTCGGGTGGGTAGAAGTGGATATAAAACGAATATAAATATTTGCTTAATCCTTTTACTGACAGGGTTTTACTGAACCCCAAAAACCTCATCCAGTGGTGAATTGTATCAGATTGTTACAAAATTGTTAAAATTTGGACAAAAACTATCAAAAAAAATAAGCAATTGTTTTTATTTGTTTAAGAAAAGTATTTTATGCGTTTTAAGAGATAAGAGAAGAGAATTTAGAGAGAGATGAGCTTTAACTATATTGCCAACAGCCAAAGTAATTCAGCATACAATGCTGCTAATTATAATCGGCCTTGGGCGACAGATTATATTATTGGGCAAGATATCAATGGGAAGAGGGCTGTA
>JANWIO010000003.1 GCA_025449835.1 Vampirovibrionales bacterium | reverse complement strand
GCCTTTTAGAAATAACTGACTCAGAATTGTTGCAATTTTGCTTGGAGCTCAATCTTTTGAGTGAAGAAGGGTATTATTTTTTAAGCCAGTGTCGTGATATTCGCAACAATTATTCTGCTGCACACCCATCGTTAGGTATAAATATTATTGACGAAAACGAGGTAATATCTTTCCTTAGCAGATGTGCAAAATATGCTTTTGATACTTCCAATGATCCCAGAGGTATTGATGTAAAACAATTCTTTACTGCACTCAAGGATGGTAGATTTATTCAAGAACAACAGGATTTTTGGCACGATAATCTTTGCAATACCAATTTTAAGCAGCGAGAATTTATTTATTCTGCACTACATGGTCTTTATTGCGATCCCGATAGTTCAGAAGAAACTCGACTAAATTGTGAAACATTATGCTGTAGGGCTAAGACAGATTTCACCCCTGGAATAATTTCAGGTTTTATAAATCAGCATAATGATTATATTGCCAAGGGAGAGCAAAAACGCCTTGCTGCTTCTCGAATGTTTTTTGAGAAAATTGAGTTATTAAATGTACTTAGCGATAAAGAAAGACACGGCATAATCTCACGTGCTGCCCAAAAATTAGTAAATGTTCATAATGGTATAAATAATTTTTATAATGAACCTCCATTTGCTGAGCGGTTGTATGAGCTTTCCACCCAAGGAGCAATTCCTAGTTCTGCGAAGCATGAGTTTATTGAATCCGTAATGACATGTGCAGTTGGAAATCCTTGGGGTACAAGCGATGCTGCATTACCTTCTTATCAACAAATCATTAAAGGGTTTAGCCAAGCTGAAATTAATATCATGTTGAATCTTCCAAAAGGAAACAGTATTGTTGCAAAGAGAATTCAAGAGATAAGCCGTTGTAAAAATCAGTTTATTGATTTAGTTAGGATTTTAGATCCTGCAAGTATTCCCACAAGTTTACGTAAGTTATATGAGAGAATCTTGAACGAAAAAATTTAATTCGTATTAGATCAAATTGTGATTAATATTGCTGTAAGCTAAAGAGCTTAACATTAAATTTGCTATCGGCCTGCGTAATTCTCCATATTTCTATATCTGGCCGGTATAAGAGTATGGCTGTATCCTTCATGGAAATGATATAAAGTGTTTGCCTTTAGGCTATAGCCTGAGCATTAACTTTGGGTTTCTGCTTAAGGGTGAATGATATTTCCCCACAACTGCATTTCAGCGAATCTCTCGGTCCATCAGGCGGAGAAATATAGAGAAGTGATGAACATGTCTCGCATCTAAATAAATTTAGAATATTTTTGTAATTTGTAACAACAATTTGGAATTCATTTTTGTGAAGTGTCGCCCAAGCGTTATAATGTACGGCTGCATTGATTTGCCATTTATCAACTTCAGTTTTTTGTAGTTCATTTTTAAAAGCTTCTTCCAAAGCCAAAATTTGTGTTGTCTTATTGATTTGGTCCCAAGATTGTGCGGTAACTTTGGCCTCTCTCAATAGTTTTTTCATTTTACTAAATGCCGGTGGCAGCGTATCACCTAAGGTATATTGAGCATCGCCTCGAAATCGGACAGAAGCGCCAAGACGATAGCAGATTTCCTGGGAAATATGCTCTAGGTACCTCCGTAGCAAGCCTGCCGCTATTTCAATATTGTTACTTTCTAAATTGCCAGCAATTTCTTCCCAGATATCCCTTTCATCCCACTCAACTGGACCATTATTTACATCCCATTTTCTAAAGTGGGCACATGCTCTTTTTTCTATCAGTCCTTCACTCTGCATATGCTGCAGCCAAATCCGGTCATGCGTGGTAATCACAAACTGCGTATTGGGAAACTGGGTTTTGAGTAGATGGCATACTTCCCGACGATGATGAGCGTCAACGGACATGACAACATCATCCAGTACAGCAAAGGTAAAATCTGCACCGGAGAGATGCCTCATCAAGGCTAAGTAAAGGCATAAGCCCATTCCATCCTGATGCCCTTCACTATGATATGCACCAGGAGGGAAGAAGCCTCTCCCATAAAAATCAACGTTAAATCCAAGCTTTCCAATGGAAGGTTTCAGTTCTGCCCGAAATGCGGATTCATCTTCTTTGTTGATAATGCGATAAAGTTCTACAAGAGAATCTTCAACTTCCTTGTAGATTGTCTCCAAAGCATTTGTAGTTATTTCACCGTATATATCAAGCACTGTTTTGGCAGTTATGGATTTATATTCTGCTACTTTGTGATCAGCATTAGCTTGGCGAAACTCCAAAATCTTCTCGTTGCCAACAACAAGATAGTCTCTCGCAGCATCTTGTGCCGAAGGCTCAGGCAATCCAGCAATAGCATCCTCAAAAGCTTTCAAGATGTCATTTATATCAATGAAATCGGCAGCAATCATAAGCGATTCTTCTGCTTTTTCCAGAGGTAGGACACCCTGAAGGGATTGAGCAGACTGTTCATAAGATTGCGCAGCAGCGGTAATCCCATCAATTGATAAGGTTGGTTCAAGAAGATGCCCAAAGTTAATCTGCTTCAATAGTAATGACATTTTTTGCAGTTGTGCGGCAATTGGAGCCAACTGTTTTTCTATGGACTGACGCTTTTCTGTAACCTCTTTGTAATGTTGGAGTTTTTCTTTAATATGCTGCCTAAAATCTTCAGGTTTCCACTGCGTTTCACAAACCGGGCATAAATTTTCATCAAACATATCCAGTGCAGAACGAAGCAAGGATTCTTTTTTTGTATGCTGCAGAGTATCTGCATCTGCTTTTAAAGCTTGTAAATCCGTCACAGCAGATGCTACTTGAACTTGCCAAGTCGGGTCCTCTTTGAGTAGGTAATGATTTCGAATTGCTTGTAAAGCATCCCGTGCTTGTTTTTTTGATATGCGAGAAAGACCTGATTGACTAGAGGCTGTTATAAGGCCATCTTTAATTGATACCTCAGGAGTAAAAGTATTGATAGGAGTCAGGTTTAGCAATTGGCGTTTCTCATTAACGGATTGGAGCAGTTCTGCTGCATCTAATTTTGCAATGCCTAGCGTTTGACATACAGCCTGGACTGCCTTCTCTTTTATTGTTTTCTTGTTATCGCAATCCCTTTTCGCTGCATTAGAAATTTTTTGTAGGATGCTGCGAATCTCATCAATTTCATGTAAGCGAAGTAATGCTTGAATTTCTTCAGACCGTTTTCCAGGCTCGGATAACACATATCGGATAATTTCTCTCCGAGAGAGAACAAGTTCGGGGTGTAAAGCTGCCTCAGAAATAGCTGAGAGTATCTCAGGGGTATTGGGAGAAATAGTTGGCGTATTCAAATCTTTTACAGTTCGACTGATACTGACAGACTCACTTATATGAGAGATTGAGAGTTCAACCTCTACAAAAGAATTTTCGAGATTGTTTCTGCTATCAACATGTGGCCCATGGGATTTAACAGATAAACCGCCCGTTCCTTTACCAGATAAGCGAGAGATTTCACCAGTTAAGGCAAATTCCAAGGCATCAACAACGCCGCTTTTTCCGGTACCGTTTGGCCCACAAACTGCAAAGTTTTTCTCTTCGAGATTCAAAGTCAAATCACGTATTCCACGAAATTCGTGGATTCTAATTTGCTTTACTTTAATCATAGTTTTGGCTCTGGAAATAAAGCCTCTTTGATTGCTGCCTCTGAAAGAATGTCTTTTTCTAAAAGAAGGACTTTCAGTCTGGATGCAATATCCTGCATCTCTTCATCTTCAGCAAGAACATCAAGAAACTTGGCAAAAACTCGCTTTGAAATAGGTTTTACAGCTATGCTTTGATCTATGGAATTTTTATTAAGATCATTCACAAATTTATGTCCAATTGGATATTATTTTTTAAAATAATGCAGACAAGCTTTTGAGTAAAGAGCCTATATACAGATATTATCCTATTATTACCTGCTATTATTGGTATTGGAGTGAATGTTAATATTATTCATCTCTTGAGCTTGAGGATATCGACAAATTCAGCCAGATAAACTATAAATAGATGATAGTTGGTTCTTTGCCGAATGCTGCGAATCAAAATGCCAGAACGCACTAAAGTACATTCTGGCCTTTTGGTGGGCGGTACAAGATTCGAACTTGTGACCCCTTCCGTGTGAAGGAAGTGCTCTACCACTGAGCCAACCGCCCACAAAATCTACTGTGATCATAGAAACTTCAAGGCCGGAATTCAAGCTCCAAAAATTAGAGGCCCCATCTATTCCCACCATCCATACGCAAAGTGGTTACTGCCTCACGCCACTATCTCGCTTGGGGCTGTATGGACAAACTTTAACGTTATCGTTAAATTTTAGGGGTTTTTCGTGTAAAATTTTAGCAATGTTCGAAATGTCCCTAAAATAATAAGGTGTGTTGATGATTACAGATGAAGCGCTGACCGAGCTGATAAAAGCCGCATTTCCCGATGCGGATGTGGCCCTTTTTGACTTGACAGGGGTACAAGACCATTTTCGGTTGTGGGTTTCTTCCAAAGCGTTTGAAGGAAAAAACCTGATTCAGCAGCATCAACTCGTTTACCAGGCCTTGGATGCTGCCTTAAAAGATGGTCGGCTCCATGCTGTGGAGATTAAAACCGAAGTGCCAGCGAGCAAAGCTTAAACTATTTTTCGTAACCCCATAACAGACAAAGGAGAAACATCATGTCGAACCCAACACAATCCCTTCAAGAAGAGATTCAACGAGAAATTCAAGAGCATAAAATCCTGATTTACGGGAAAGGCACCAAGCAAGAACCTCGCTGTGGTTTTACTGTTGAAACCATGCAGTTTTTCGATCGCTATAACTATCCGTATGAAGTGGTTGATGTCTTAAACAACATGGAAAAACGGGAAGTGTTAACCCAAATGACCAATTGGCCCACGCTCCCCAAAGTGTTTATCAACGGTGAATTTTATGGCGATACCGATATTTTGGATGAAATGGCCGCAAAAGGTGAAGTTGAACCTTTACTGGAAAAAGCGTTTGGCAAAAACTAAACCATAAGCTTGTTTTTGGTTTAATGAAGCTGAAAACGCTTTTAATGCTACGGATAGATATGCTATAGTGATAGTATCGATTAACGCCCTAAAACCAAGGTGGACATTTAATTTGAGGGTTTCAAAATGAGTGATTCAACGTATAAAACCGCTCCTCCCGATCTCATCAAGGTCACGGATAAAGCCCTTCATGAGATTCAACATCTGTATCAAGAACAACCATCAGCGCCATCTGCAACAGAAGGTTTACGGCTGGGGATTAAAGGCGGTGGATGCTCTGGGATGTCGTATAAATTGGCTTTTGATGCCAGACAAGATAATGATTATGTGGTTGAAATGCCTGGGATCCAAATTTTCATTGATCCCAAAAGCGCCATTTACCTCAAGGGGATTACCGTTGATTACGAAAGTGGCCTGGAGGGTAAAGGATTTGTCTTTATTAACCCTAACGCAACCAGTACTTGTGGGTGTGGAGAGTCCTTTAGCGTTTAGCGTAGGCTTTTGATGATGCCTGTGGCCAATTTAACTTTAGAAAAATCTGTTCAGACGGTTCGCCATGGGGTCGGGTGCATCACGCTTCATCAATATGGTGTTGTTGAAGTTTTTGGACCGGATGCCGCATCGTTTTTGCATAGTCAAACCACCAACGATGTGAATCGTTTGATACCAGGCGAAGGGCAATTGACTTGTTTGGTGGACCGTAAAGGCCATCTTCAAGCCTTTTTATCGTTGCACTGTATACAGAAAGATTGCTTTTGGCTTTTGTTGGAAAAAGTCCACATTTCAGCCCTCATTGAACGCTTGGAGCAGTATCATTTTACAGAGAATCTGTCGATTCAAGACAGAGCCAGTGATTTTGAGGTTATTGGTGTTCTTGGCCCCAATAGCAGAAGGTTCCTTCAAGACAATGTGCCTGAATTTGTGAATCACTTGGCTGAAAATGGGGTTCAAGAGATTCAGCATCTCTTTGGGTCTGCTGGGCAGGTGATTCGTCACTCTTTTACGGGCGAAGAAGACTATGCCATGGTGATTCCCAAAACGCATCCAGAACAGCTTGAAGAATCCCTCTTGGTTGCTGGAGCCTCATGGGAGATGGCCGTTATTTCTCAAGATGCGCTGAACGTGTTGCGCCTTGAGGCTGGGATTCCACAATATGGCATCGATATCGATGACACGATTCTGCTCCCTGAAACGGGCCTGGAGCAAGTTGCGGTGAGCTATGCCAAGGGTTGTTACATTGGTCAGGAGGTCATTGCGCGTGTAAAAACCTATGGCTCTGTTCAAAAAGGGTTGGTCGGCCTTATTCTTAAAGCAGAAATTCCCATGCCTCCTACTAATACGCCATGTTTTATGGCGGGTCAGGACGTGGGTGTGCTGAAAAGTGCTGTGTATTCACCTATTCTTCAAGCCCCCATTGCTATGGCTTATTTGAACCGGGAATTTCGGGTGCCTCAAAAGCAATTAAATCTCACCATTGGGGAAAGAACAATGCCAGCGACAGTGGTTTTACTCCCCTTCTATCGTCCTTTAAGTGCTGACGAGCAGGCGCAGGAAAAATATAATGCTGGGTTAAAAGCATTTGCAGAAAATCAAGAAGAGGAAGCCGTTTCCCTTTTACGAGAGGCCATTGACCTGAATCCCCATTTTGCCGACGCTTATGAGTCTTTGGGGGTGATTCTGGCCCGTCATGAACAATATGAAGAGGCCATTGCCTTAATGCAAAAACTGGCGGATCTGGAGCCCGCTGAAGTGATGGCCCATACCAATCTGTCAGTGTTTTATATGAAGTTGGGGATGAAGGAAGAGGCTGAAGTCGAAAAGGCAAAAGCGACCACCTTAAGCTTTAAAAAGGCCATGGCGGGTTCTCAAAAAATAGAATCGGAGGCTGAAAAGCAGCGTCGGCAACAGGCGGAGCTTGAATCTAAAATTCAGATGTTTCAAGAGGTCCTTCAGTTGGATTCAGAGGATTCCTTAGCCTCTTATGGTTTGGGGAATATTTATTATCAGCTTGCGCATTATTCTGAAGCCTTACCGCTCTTGGAAAAAGCCATTCGGTTAGATCCCAAGTACACGGTTGCTTATCTGGCGCTTGGAAAAACACTAGAGGCCCTTCAGGAGATAAACCAAGCCAAGCAGATTTTTGAGCAAGGCATTGAAGTGGCTGCAAAACGGGGTGACTTAATGCCCCTTCAAGAAATGCAACGGCATCTGGCTAATTTATAAAATTAAATAATACTATTTTGAAATTAAAGTGTCTTACTCTTCGTCATCCACTTCCAGTTGTTCGACGTAATTCAACACTTTTTCAAACTCATCTTCGTCTTCAATGGCTTCAAAAACCTGTTCGCCATCTTCTTCAATAATCCGCATCACAACCACTTCTTCATCATAGCCATCTTCTGCTTCTGCTGATTCTCCGGCTGCTTCTTTTTCGCCAAGATAAAGCAGTAACCCATAGACCTGGCCTTCCACCTCAATCATGTCAATCATCTGAAACCGGTGTTCAACACCATCTTCATCGGTTGTAAAGATGATAGGAGACTCATCAGTGTGGCTATTTCCATTTTGTGAAGAGGACATATGTGCTCCTTTTTATGCAGTATTATTGTTCACATCGGGAGTGTAACACAACTTCTCCACCTTTCAAATGGTTCCCAAAATCAAATACCCTCAGTAAAATGAGGTAAGCGTTGTGCAAAGGATTCGAGTGTTATTGTGATTGACATTTATCCGATTACAGAGAGCAATGTGGGGGAGTTGGGACCTTTATATGAGGCTTTTAGGCTTGTTGCGGAAAAAGAATATGGATGGCCTCTTGCTGCTATTGATTTTACCGGTTTAAATAAAATCATTTCCGCACAAATGCTGCATGGCTATTTAATCAAAGACTTTCAAGAGAACCGATACATTGGTTTTTTGCTTTACCAAATTGAAGCGTACCGAGCTTTGGAAATTAAAGTGATTTATCTGGAGAAGGATGTTTCCGTTAAGTTGGTTTTAGATAATTTGATGAATCGGTTTTTGAATGACG
>JANWIO010000002.1 GCA_025449835.1 Vampirovibrionales bacterium | reverse complement strand
ACTTCACCGATATCCTCCCTGCTTTTATGGAGGATTTTATTCTCCTACTCACAGCGCTCATGTTATTGGTGTTCTTGGTTTGGCGCCACTCTGAAAAAATTGTCATTTATGTCATCAATGTTTCCGCACTACTTATTCTATGCCTAATTCTCTTCGCATTGGTTGGATTTTGGCAGGATATTCCCGTTCTATTTAGTTTTAAATTATCGCTGCCCATTACCATTGCTTATTTTCTCACCAGTATTGCACTACTCACGGGGACAATCCCCTATAAAGGTTTGCTGAGCCCCTTTCTTTCCCCCTCTTCAACTGCCAGACTGATGGCTCTTTCAGCATTGATCATGGGGTTAGGCATTTTAATCATTGGGGCTCATGATATTTCGCAATTTAAAACCTTTATTTCAAGTGCAGGTATCCAAGAATCCAATATTCAATTACACCGTATCTTTATTAACTCAGAACTGATTACCATTGTTTTGGCTATCTTAGTAATGACCCTTTCTCTGAGGACCATTCACTACTTTAATCAATCAACCTTCTATGCCACAGAACAAGCCTTGGCCAAAGAAGAGGCTGAGAGAGCGAAAGAACATTTGAAAGAAGCTTATGATGACTTAGAAAAACGGGTTGAAGAAAGAACTGAAGAGCTTTCTAAAGCCAACGAACGGCTTAAAGAAACTGAGCGCCTACGAACGACGTTTATTTCGACATTAACCCATGATCTTAGAACCCCTCTAATTGCCCAAAAACGGGTTTTAGAAGTGCTTCAAAAAGAACCCCAGGTGCAAGAAGATGACAATCTCAGCTCCCTCATCAGTGGATTTTTTAAAAATAACGAACATCTCCTTAAAATGGTCAAAATTCTTTTAGAAACGTATCAATACGAAGATGGCAACATTAAACTCAATTGGGAGCCCATTCATCTCAAACAGCTTGTTGCAGAGTGTTTTAGTGAACTACATGGCTTGGCCCTTCATCAGGATATCCAGCTTGAAAATGGTATTTCGCAAAAATTTCAGCCAATTCATGGTGATTTTCACCAACTAAAACGGGTGTTTTTAAATCTCATTGGCAATGCTATCGAAAATGTTCCTAAGGGAAGCCACATCCAAATTAATGCCTTAGATGCCGACCATTTTGTTGAAATCCTCGTGGAGGATAACGGCCCCGGCATTGGCAAAGACATTTTACCCCACTTATTTGAACGATATTATACCGGCCACCCCACGCAGCAAAAAATTGGATCCGGACTGGGATTATTTATTTGTAGGATGATTGTTGATCTGCACGGCGGTATAATTAGGGCAGAGAGTGAACTCGGGCAAGGAACTTCGTTTATTATTAATCTCCCTAAAGAACCCTCCCAACCAGGTAACCCTTGATGACAGAAATATCCGCATTATCAGCATCTCCTCTCAAAATTTTAATTGCAGAGGATCATGAATTCACCCGCACCGGCCTAAAGTATTCGCTACAAACTCACAAAAACTTTCAGATCATGGGTGAGGTGGAAAATGGCGAACAAGCCGTTTCTTTTGCCTCTGAAAACCAGCCCCATATCATTTTAATGGATATTGGCATGCCGTTAATGGATGGCATCACCGCAACTCAGAAAATTAAAAGCCAGTTCCCCCATATTAAAATCGTCATGCTCACCTCTCGCCAGGTTCGTGAAGAGGTGTTTGCAGCATTAGCGGCCAAAGCGGATGCCTATTGCATGAAAGACATTAGTACAGAACGCTTAATCCAAGTGCTTGAAATGGTCTCAGAAGGCGGGATATGGTTGGATCAACCGGTTGCAGAATTGGTGATGGTGGATCTGCAAATGCCCGCCTCTGAAAAACAAGATAAAACAAATAGCCACCGCCAGGCGTATAACACCGAACTCACTGAACGGGAAATGGACGTATTAGCCCTTATTGTAAAGGGAAAAAGCAATAAAGACATTGCTGAAGCCTTAACCATTACAATTAATACCGTAAAAGTACACGTGGGGAACATCATTCAAAAACTTGCAGTAGATGATCGAACCCAGGTAGCCGTAAAAGCCCTTCAAGATGGATTAGTTCCTTCTTATTCAACCGATTCTGTTTTATTTGAAACGGAGTAACACCATGTTGAAAAAGTTCAATGCTTTACCAAGAACCCAATCAAGGTAACCCATTTCCAAGGTATTAATACCTTGGTTGTAGGCTCGAGTGTATAAAAATAACGCTTTCTGGTAATCCAAAGTATATCTAAAATATTTATAATAAATACAGATAAACCAATTGTGCTGTCAAAAACTACTTTTAAGAGAGAACCTCACAAAACAAAGGTCACTACTGAGTTAAGGAGTATATAAATGCATAAATTAGATGAATTGATGACCCGTGCCTATATTGCTGTAAAAACCAAAAAACTGGGTCAAGGCACCGTAGAATACGCAGGTGCACTGGTTATTGCAGCTATTATTGTAGGCGCCGTTATTACCGTAGGCCAAACCCAAATGGAAAACGTATTTAACAAAGTTATGGGCGGTATCCAAACCTGCGTGAGCAACCATACACCTACCTACGTCTCGCCAAAGAGTTTTTTACACTTAATTGTCTTGCACGATTGTTGCAGAGGGGGATTCCCTCTGCAACATTTTTTAATCCGAGGATGACGGCGTTCTCATCTTGAAAACTCGAACGAAAAAAGGGTTCAGCGATGATGCAATTTAAAAGCATAATCCAACATCTATACTGCTACAGCCTTACAAAAAAAGTGGGGCAGGCAACTGTTGAATATGCGGGGGCTTTAATTCTTGCCGCTATTATCGTGGCTGTGGTATTTGATGCAAACACTTCAATAATGGGAAATGTTTACAACTCCATTTGGACGAGTATTCAATCTTCTTTTTCAAGCAAAGTACCCACCTAATCTAAGGATGCTTTCAAGAGAAGGCAGATATCCATTCTTCAAAAGTAGAAAAAGGTTATCACCAGAAATTTACGGTGATAGCCTTTTTGCATGTTCCTTTGGTTTTCAGTAGGTATTACTACCTTTGTCTTAAACATTCAGAGGTGAAAGATAACGCTTTTTGGCGAAGCTGGTGGATATAAAAATAATCTACTATAGATATATAAACATTCTAAAAGAGCGTTTTTAATCAAAAACAAAAGGTTATTTGAGTTAAGGAGTTTATAGAGATGAATCGAATTGATGAATTGATGACCCGGGCTTATGTTGCTGTAAAAACCAAAAAGCTTGGACAAGGTACTGTTGAATATGCGGGTGCACTGGTTATTGCTGCTATTATCGTAGGTGCCGTTATTACCGTAGGCCAAACCCAAATGGAAAACGTATTTAACCAAGTACTGGGTGGTATCCAAACCTTCTTCGGCAACCATACACCTACCTAATCGTTTCAACGAACCTAACGGTAAAATACCAAGACATATTGAAAGCAGAGGCCCCTCCTCTGCTTTTTCTTTGTCAAAGTAAGGCAATCAAGGCCAAGTTACAGAGAGTCGCTTCAATACATCGACAGTAATACAAGGGTTTTTCGGATCTTGGTTATCCAGTTTACCCGTCACATTCACCCGAACAACAGGCTTTACATCGGCAGTGATACTGATAGGCACCCACTCTGCCAGAGTTTCATAGATCGTTTTCGTACCTTCAGGTGTTTTCCCCTTGATCCGATAATGTTTATTGTCTTTTTCATTCAAAATGGCCCATTGATTTTCTTCCCAAAGAACACGATGGGGAATCCCCGACATACTCACGACCTGTTCGGCTGGCTCAGCCTGAGTGACCTTTTGTGCATCGGGAGCCGGTTGGTTAGCCTTCTGATAAACATAGGTAGTCGCAACCCCCAGGAGAAAACTCGCCGCTAGGGTTAAGGTGTTGCGTAATTGAGGGACGGTGAATGGAGATTTCTTTTGTGAGCTTACTCCAAACCGAAGCAACTGAGAGTCATTCCCTCGTTTCTTAACAGAGGGTTCCTGAGACATTAGAACCGTTTTCACTGGGGATACTTTGAGCATAACCATCCTCCTCCTCAAATAAACAGTTTAATTGTTATAATGCAATCCCAATACAGATTCAAGGATACCTATCATCGAAATCCCTGTTTTGGCGTATTAAACACACCTATTATTATCAAAACATGCGCCAGTATTTGGAGGAATTCAGGTGGTCCTGATTTCTATGATTCTGAATAAGAATGGTCGTAAAGCTGAATTTCTTCTGACAGACTCTCAGAAGCAGTGTTTGACATCCGGCGAGAATCAATGCGTTGAATTAAATAAAGGGGACGTTGACGAACCTCATCAAAGATTCGAGCGACGTATTCACCCACCATGCCGACACAAATCAATTGCACTCCTCCTAAAAAGAGAACCACAACCATTAATGAGCTCCAGCCGCGAATGGTGTCATGCAGCACCATAGTTTGATACAGTACCAGCAGGATACCAATAAAACTGCTGGCTGAAATAATAAACCCTAACGTTGTAATCCACTGCAAAGGCACTTTTGAAAAAGACAGTAACCCATCCATGGCAAAGCGCATCATTTTAAAGAGTGTATACTTCGTCTCGCCTTCGTAACGTTTATCTCGCTCATACAAAAGCGAGGTTTGAGAAAACCCTACCCAACTCACCATCCCCCGAATAAACCGGCTCTTTTCCCGCATTTGAGACAAAGCATTCACCACGGGACGGCTCATCAAGCGAAAATCCCCTGTGTCCAATGGAATTTTCACTTCCGACATCTTACGAAAGAGGCGATAAAATAAAGACGCTGTCAAAAGCTTAAATAGGCTTTCCCCTTCTCGTTGCTGGCGAGTGGCATAAACCACATCAAACCCTTCCTGCCAAAGCTCTACCATTTCAGGGATCAGCTCTGGTGGATCCTGTAAGTCACCGTCCATAACAACAACAGCATCTCCCTGAGCATAATCAATCCCTGCGGTAATAGCGATCTGGTGTCCAAAATTACGAGAAAAATGGATGACTGATAGCCAAGGGTATTTTTCAGCCAGTTGCGGCAGTAATTTCTCAGAACCATCAGAACTATTGTCGTTCACATACACCACTTCCCATTGAAATTGGGGCAATTGCGCTATCACCTGAGCCACACGCTCCGTTAATACTGGCAATGTACCGATTTCATTGTAAACGGGGATCACCACAGAAATTATTTTTTGAAGCGGCATCTTACAATCAGCCCTCCCGGCTTGGCACAGAGGAGAGCGGCCCAACGCTCGCATCTTGTAACGTTGTAGGCGTGGCCTTTCGCTGTATGGAACGCCAGAGCCAATATAAAAGCAAGGGTGCAATGGTCATGGCAATGCCATTGGTGGGTAAATATTGATTATCCCCAACCAACACCAAATAAAACAGGTTGGTTAGGGACAAAATAATGGTTATATTTCTCAGCCAGTGAGACTCTTCTAACAACAAGGCCATGGGGAAAAACATGCCAATGTACCAGGGCCAATACTTTGCACTGATAAAAACGATTAAAACAAATTGCAAAAACACCATTTTATCAATCAATAAAGGCTCAGAGGGGCTTTCTGTTTTTCGGAACTGGCGGGTGACATGAAAAATCATCATGAAAAAACCACCATACAGAAGTGCCTTTAAATACAGTCCAAACTGAAGAATTGCGGCTTGATAAAGTTGTTTAAATGGCCCTAAAGCACTGCCAAAATCGTACAACGTATACAAAATGGCTGTATGAAGGGAATTATGAGAGGTCGCCACGGTTGAAACCACATTATGGGCATCAGACTTAAAGGAGTGAGTCCAATAAGGGAAACTCATACCAAGCAAAAGCAAAAGGGCTAGCAAAGCTGAATAAACCAGTGCTTTAGGTTTGGCCTGTTTCCACAAAAACAGGGCAGCCAATAAGAAGCTCAGAGCAGGGGCATATTTAATAAAAGTGGCTCCCATGAGTACCGGCAATACCCATAGCCATTGCTTTTTAATGAGAAAATACAGGGCCAAGCATGTTAAACACCCCATTAAAATATCGTTATGCCCATTGGCAATGTGATACAAAATAATCAGAGGACTCCAGGCATATAGATAAGTGGCCAATAATGGATTTTTAAGCCCCAACGATCGAGCACAAGCATACACCAAGAGGGCTGTTCCCAGATGGGCAATGATATTGAGACCTTTAAACAAAAACATGGTGGCCATATAGTTGCCTTGCCCAAACCAAGCCAAAGTTTTTTCAATTAGTGCAAATAAAAATCCATAAGGGGTTACATATTTAAACCAGTCTGCATTATAAAACATCGGGTCCTGGCGCCAATGCGAAACCATTGCCACGGGATGCACATAAATATTTAAGCCATAATGATACTGGGCCCACCCCTCTTTCATATAAGACATCAAGTCTGTTGAATTAAAGGGCCGGATAAACAAGCCAATCAGGCTAAACAACAGCGCAAATCCTAAGATATGGCGTACATGAATATGATTCTGATTTTTGAGTAAACAGGATCCTTTTAAATAGAGAAAGATAAGCATGACCAAGCCAAACCAAAGCACACAGCTTACCATCGGGGTCTCCTTGGGAGCCGTTTGCATATCAATCAGGTAACCTTGATTGATATAAAACAAGATCAGAAGATAAATCACCGCAGTCCAAATGCCGATAGCCATAAAAGCTGCGAGAGGCGATTTTGAAGTTCCAGGGTTCATACCGCAGTCATCGTCTTTAAGTCGTCATTGCATAAAAACTATTTTAGGGGATATTCCCAATTTGAGGGAGAGAACTGAGTGTGAATTGATGGCAATCCAAATTTAAATCACAATTTAGGATCACTGCAGTGGCGCTTTAAGCCAATTTTGAATTTGCTTGACCCCACCTTGAACAGAATACACCTTCGTAAATCCTTGTTGACGCAGCACTCGAACCAACTTTTTACTCCGAATCCCTTTTTGGCAAAAAACCAGATAAGCATGTTGCGGAGACAATGTCGAAATTTCAAGATTAAACCGACTCAACGGAATCTGTTGAACCAGAAGCGCCTCAAAATCATCCTGTAAACACTCATGCGCTTCTCGAATATCAACCCATTGAAAGGCGTTTAAATGCTCTCGTGAACAGGCTGCAAGATCGATTTCAAGATCAATTTCCTCCTCAGCATTGCCATTCATCATGGTTAAAAAGCTTTCCCTATCAGCGTTTTCACCACAGATAGGGCACGCTGGATTTTGAATCTGCCGAATTTTCTGGACACGAGAGGTTAACAAATCCATCATCAACACATGGCGGTTTAAATCTGTGGGCAGTCCCAAGAGATACTTTAAAGCCTCCATGGCTTGCAATGTCCCAAACACACCAGGCACTGCGCCTAATACTCCAACATCCTCACAGGTCCCGGTGCAATCTGCCTCTGGCATCTCCGGCCAAAGACACCTTAAGCAGGGAGAATCCCCGTTGGGTAAATAAAGCTGAAGCTGCCCTTCATACTGATAGATACTGGCCTGAATCAAGGGTTTTTGAAAATGCACGGCCGCATCATTGAGCAAGAACTTGGTTTTAAAATTATCCG
Organism: Vampirovibrionales bacterium; assembly: GCA_025449835.1. Taxonomy (GTDB): domain Bacteria; phylum Cyanobacteriota; class Vampirovibrionia; order Vampirovibrionales; family JAGQHJ01; genus JANWIO01. Next base: position 3,796 of record JANWIO010000002.1, on the reverse strand, counting down.
TACAATCTAAAACCAAGTCATAATGGTTTAAAATGCCTTCAATATTGTTTAGATCCAGTTTTTTATCATAGGTTTGAATATGAATAAAGGGATTTAAGGCCTGTAATCGCCTTTTTGCCAATTCACATTTAGACTGCCCCGCATCAGACGCATGATAAAGCACTTGGCGATGTAAATTAGAGGGCTCTAGGTTATCAAATTCACAAATGCCCAATGTCCCCACCCCAGCAGAAGCCAGGTAGAGAAGCGCAGCGCTTCCCAAACCACCGGCACCCACCACCAAAACTTTGCTTTGCTTGAGTGTTGCTTGCCCTTCAGCACCGACCTCCGGCAATCGCATTTGACGCTCATAATAGTGAACTTCATCAAAGCCTAAAGATTTATCGACATGATGGTTATCAGATCCGGAATGGCTTGCGCAGTGCTGGCAATTCACCCAACCAGAATCCCCATTGGCATAATGCTCTTTTTTCCAGATGGGTAAACGGGATTTAATGGCATCCATAATGTACTGGCACGCTTGAAAAGCAGCCCCTCGATGGGCTGCAGTCACTCCCACCCATACCGCTAACGCCCCAATGCATAAGGCCCCAGTGCGATGGACGCAAATGGCCTCCTCTATCTCAAATCGAGAAACGGCTTCCTGAAGAATCTTTTCTGCTTCGGATTGGGCTAAGGCTTCAAAGGCTTCATATTCCAGTAAAACAACCTCTCGGCCTTCATGATGATTCCGAACCCATCCTTCAAAGGAAACAAACGCCCCTGCTTTTGGGTTTTCAAGCCGTTTTTTAAGGGCAACTTCATCAATGGGTGATGTTGAAATCTGAAACATTCCTAGCCCCCAGCCACTGGCGGAATAAACACCACGTTATCATTGGGTTGTAAGGGGCTATCCCAGTCTTGAAATGCATCATTCACAGCAACCTTCAGCCGTTCAATGGGCAGACGAAACCCATGACGCTTTTGGAGTTCGCCATATAATTCTTTGGGTGTTTGGGCTATCGTCATCACCGTTTCAAAGGAAAGCCCTCGCTCTTCCCGGAGCAAGGCATAGTATTGAACATCAATCTTTTTCTCAGTAGTATCTGCCTTCACAATCAAAAACCCCAAACCTGGACATTACACAATCATTAGACTTTGATTATCGCGCAAAGGGTTTTCCACTGTCATGGGACCGCATCACAGATGCGTAGGCTTCCGGTGTATTCACATTGGTGAGTTGCTTTTCGGCAAGCGGAAGCAAAACGACATCTGCCTCATGGGCTTTTAAAATCTTCTGAGGCGATCCCTGGCCATAAGCAAGTGCTTCTTGTAAAAATGGGTACATTGCCGGTTCATAGATTGTACATAAGGGTTCTGGGCTATTTTGTAACGGATTCCAGAACGCCGTGGCCAATTTGTCCCGCTGGCGATGCTGTGCCAAAAGTTGAAGTATCTTGAGATCCACAAAAGGCATATCACATGCCAGAACAAACCATGCACTATTGGGTTCAGTCTCCATGGCCGATAAAATTCCGCAAAGAGGTCCTTTATTTTCATATACATCATGGATTTGTGGAAGTCCTTGATAGGCCAGCTCTTGGGCTTGGACTTTTCGGATAGACAAAAACACCTGTTGACTCACTGCGGATAGTAACTTAAAGCAATATTGTGACTGCATTTCCCCATGATACGCTAAGGCTGCCTTATCTTGCCCCATCCTGTGACTCCACCCGCCCGCCAAAACAAGGCCCCGTAAATCTGCTTGCGGAGTCTCCGGCGTCTCAATAAAGTGATGATTCTCCATAGCCTGATGCCTTTCCAACTTCACTTCTTATCATATCTCACGCCATTTCAGCAAACACAGAACCATTACATTTGTTGTCACGCCCTTTAAAATTTCTTATACTGAAAACTATGGTTCGATCACGACTTTCAGCTGCCGGTGGTTTTGCCGCCATCTTTTATGTTTTTCGGAAGGCCAAAGAATCTGGCGGATTTTTAAAGCTTTACCAACGCCTGCGCTCCAAAAATGCCTGTAAAACCTGTGCCTTAGGTATGGGTGGGCAAAAAGGTGGCATGGTCAACGAAGCTAGGCACTTTCCTGAAGTCTGCAAGAAATCGGTTCAGGCCCAAGCCGGAGATATGTCAGGCACCCTTTCTGAAGCCTATTTTCAAGGCGCATCAATTGCTTATTTAGAAAGTTTGACTTCTGCTGAACTGGAAAAACTGGGACGCCTTACCTTTCCTGTCATTGCAGAAGAAAACGATACCCATTATCGCCGGATTTCATGGGAAGAAGCTTTCGATAGAGCCAGAAATGCCTTTCAAAAAACCAATCCTGAAAATGTTTTTTTCTATGCCTCAGGCCGATCCAGCAACGAAGCAGCCTTTTTAATGCAACTGGTGGCCCGGGCGTACGGCACTGCGAACATCCACAATTGCTCGTATTACTGCCATCAAGCGTCAGGGGTTGCACTGAATATGGTATACGGATCCGGCACCGCCTCCATTGTGTTGGAAGACCTTAAAAAAGCAGACCTGGTGATGCTCGTGGGTGCCAATCCGGCCAGCAATCACCCCCGATTAATGACCCAACTCATGCATTTGCGGCGCCGTGGGGGAAAAGTAATTACCATTAACCCTCTCAAAGAACTGGGGCTTGTTCGGTTTCGAGTGCCTTCTGACTGGCGAAGTCTATTTTTTGGAAGCTCAATGTGTGATCTCTATATTCAACCCAATATTGGTTCAGATATTGCCTTGTTAAAGGCCATTTTAAAAGGGCTTTACGAAGCCAATGGCATCGACAGGGCTTATATTGAAAACTATACCGAGGGTTGGGATGAAGTAGAAGCCGATATCCAGGCCGCCTCCTGGCCTGACTTAATCCATCAATGTGGCGTTTCCCAATTAGAAATTGACGAAGCGGTTCAACTGATTTTACACGCCAAACATGGCATCTTTTTGTGGGCCATGGGGCTCACCCATCATCGTCATGGCGTTGACAATATCTTAGCCTTGGCCAATATTGCCCTGGCTAAAGGATGGCTTGGACAACCTGGTAGCGGACTCCTCCCCATCCGAGGACACTCCAATGTACAAGGGGTCGGCACAGTGGGGGTGGCCCCCTATCTCAAAAAGGCATTTGCAGAAAAGCTCGAAGCCCTTTATAACATTCACATTCCAGAAAACCCTGGTCAAGACACCTATTCATCCATGATGGCCGCTTATGAAGGCAAAATAGAGGCAGCCCTTTTACTGGGGGGCAATCTTTTTGGCAGTAATCCTGATAGCACCTGGGCCAAAGCGGCATTGAGAAACATTCCGCTCACGGTGAGTATTTCTACCAAACTGAATGAAGGCCATCTCCATGGCCGTGGAAAAACAGCCATTATCCTCCCCGCCTTGGCACGAGATGAAGAGAACCAATGGACAACCCAAGAATCCATGTTTAACTATGTTCGGTTTTCAGAAGGAGGAAAGCCTGCCGTTACGGGAGACATGCGTTCTGAAGTGGATATTATGGCTTCGCTGGCTGAACGCCTTTTACCGGATAAAGGGGTTGATTGGTCTGCCTTGCGATCCCATCAACAGCTTCGAGACGCCATGGCGCAAGTTGTGCCTGGCCTTAAAAAGATCAACGATTCTCAACAAACCGAATTTCAAATGCGTGGGCGGACGTTTCACACGCCCCAATTTTCAACACCCGATGGCAAAGCCCATTTCCATGTGACACCTTTGCCTGAAAAGTCTCCAGAGGCTCCTTCATTCTCTCTCATGACCCTGCGCTCTGAAGGGCAGTTTAATACAGTGGTTT
>JANWIO010000001.1 GCA_025449835.1 Vampirovibrionales bacterium | reverse complement strand
TCTTGCTCATCCTACAGAGCAGGAGCGCCCTTTCTGGTTGTGGCTTATTCGATATCTCTCCATTATTGTTCCAGGGGCCATCAGTATTTATTTTTTCAGTATCAGTCTGATGCAATCCCATTTTAATCTCATCAATCTTTGGTTAACGAGTTACCGAAATGCGCCCCCCATTATTGATTCTTTCACACTATTACTGACCTCATTTGCCCTCTATACTTTTTTAGTAGGCAGACATGTTAAAAGAGCTGTACTCTACTTGGTTAATCTTCCGATATTGGCTGTCTTTAATCTCAATCTTTTTGCAATTATCATCGGCAACGAACAGATAACGCCACTGCTGTACAATTTTAAGCTGCCTTTTCCCTTTACCTTAGCCGCATTGTTAATGTGTATTGCTATTTTTGTGGGAACGATTCCTTATGGCGGAATATTTCGGCCGTTGATTTCAGAGACCCCCAAATCACGTTTATTGGCTTTCGTGGGTGTTTTAAGCGGTGTTTTTATCCTGATAAAAACATACATTGATATTACACAACTTCAGGCACTTTCTTCAGTTTATAAACAAGCACTTACCGCACACTTTATTGTTATTTCTAACCTTACTTCTGTAGGATTGGCCATGCTGATTGAAACCGTCATGCTCTGGCAAAGTTATTACTACAACGAAATAAGCATGTCGGATAAGCAGTTGCAGGAAAACTGGGTTAAGAGACAGGCGTTAATCTACAAAATTATCCAATCAATACCCAGCACTGCAATGGACTTGAATGAAGTATTTCAGAAAATTGTGAATGAGCTGGGTCCAATCCTTAAGGCTGATCGATGTGTGATTTGTCGTTACGATCCTAAAGCAAAAGATTTAGTGTCACCCATGCAGGAATATCGTTCTTCGAAAGATATTCCAAGCCTGTTAGATACGCTTTTAGAATCAAAATGGCGGCAAGCAAAAGATTTCCACTGGCTGATGGATCATATTTGTGAAGAAAAAAGGCCTTTGAATTTTGATTCGGAGTTTCCTGTACTATCGAGTGATACCAAAACGGTTTTAGAAACATTACGGGTAAAATCCGGCCTGAGCTGTCCAATTGCTTTGAAAGATGAATGTTTTGCCCTTTTATTTATTCAACAGGTATCTTATAAACGCATTTGGACTCAAGAAGATCAAGATATGATCAAGAGTATTGCGGATCAGGCTGCCATTGCAATCTATCAGGCAGATTTGTTTGCACAATTAACCAAATCAGAATCCAAATTCCGGGAAATTTCTGAATCCAATATGATTGGCATTTACTTTTGGAATATTGATGGACGTATTACAGAGGCCAATGATGCCTTTTTAAATTTGATTGGATACACCCAGGCCGAAGTTCGTTCAGGACAATTGCGGAGAAACGATATTGTTGCACCAGAATATATGGATGCACTTAAAAAAGAAGTCGCAGAAGTGAGAAATCAAGGTGTATTTACGCCTTATGAAAAACAATATCTTCATAAAGATGGTCATCGGGTGGATGTCATCATTGGTGGGGCTTTGTTAGAAGGTTCAGATGAAAATGCTGTTTCATTTGTTTTGGATATTACAGAGCGAAAAGAGGCTGAAAGAGAGCTTATACATAGTAAAGATGCGATCCAGAAATTGGCAAACAGCCTGGAAGAGAAGGTTACTGAACGGACTGCACAATTAAAAGCACTCAACAAAGAGTTAGAGTCATTCTCTTATTCTGTTTCACATGATTTAAGAGCGCCACTACGGAGTATTGATGGATTTAGTAAAGCATTGCTTTCAAAATATGAAGATAAGCTCGATGAACAGGGCAAAACTTATCTGGTCTGGATTCGTGAGAGTAGTCAGCTTATGTCACAGCTTATTGATGATTTGCTGAATATGTCACGAGTTACCCGGGGCGAACTAAAACATGAAAATGTCAACCTAAGCGATCTCATTCAGGAAATTCTTGTCTCCTACCAAAAAGATGAGCCTAAGCGTGAAGTTGAATTACAAGTTCAGGACAATGTGTTTGCAAATGCTGATCCACGGCTTATTAAAATTGCATTGAAGAATCTATTGGATAATGCTTGGAAATTCTCCTCCAAAAAAGACAAGACAATTATCGAGTTTGGGAGTATGGAGAAAGATGGCCAAACCGTTTATTTTATACGGGATCATGGCGCTGGTTTTGATATGAAATATGTGGCAAAGTTATTTAGCCCATTTCAACGTCTTCATACAACAGAAGAGTTTCCTGGAACGGGGATTGGCCTAGCGACTGTCAAACGGATCATTCAGCGCCATGGCGGTGATATCTGGGCAGAGGGACAAGTGGAACATGGGGCAACGATATACTTTACCATCGGCGGAAAAATCTCTTCTCAAGCAAACGAGGAGGAAAGTTAAGATGGCGAGTAACCTCAATAATGAATCGGCTAATGAACATTTAAATGGTCCAATTCTGTTGGTTGAGGATAATGCCAAGGATGTCGCCCTAACTAAAATGGCCTTTCATGAAAACAATATTAAAAATCCGCTTGTCGTGGCAAAAGATGGTGTTGAAGCCTTAGAGTACCTTTTTGGGGCAGAACCTTACGATAATGAAGTGGTTCATTACCCCAATTTAATTTTATTGGATTTAAAGCTTCCTAAAGTAGACGGCTTGGAAGTTTTACAAAAAATCAGAAAGAATCCATCAACTGCTTTGTTACCTGTTGTGATTCTTACATCTTCGAAAGAGGATACTGACTTAATGAAGGGATATCAATTTGGAGCCAATGCTTATGTTCGTAAGCCTGTTGACTTCGTTGAATTCAGTCAGGCCGTTAAAAATATTGGTTTGTTCTGGCTGTTGGTGAATGAAAATCCACCGCATTCTATTATGAAGGGGTGAGTTTAAAATATGGATAAAAAACAGTTAAGATTGTTAATGATTGAAGATTCTGAAAAAGATGTTGCTCTCGTCGTTGAAGAGCTTCGAGAAGCTGGATATGATCCTGTGTGGCAAAGAGTTGAGACGGATGATGCCTTGAGAGCTGCATTACATAAGGACCATTGGAATATTATTATTAGTGACTATAATATGCCACACTTCGACCCTTTTACCGCCCTCAAAGCGGTTAAAGAGCTTGTACCGGATACGCCATTTATTATTGTATCTGGTGTAATTGGGGAAGATACTGCCGTAAAGGCGATGAAAGCTGGTGCGCATGACTACATCATGAAGCATAATCTACGCCGCTTGGCTCCTGCTGTTGAAAGGGAATTAGAAGAAGCCAAAATTCGGTTAGAGCATCGTCAAGCTGAAGTGGCTAGGGTAAAAGCCGAACAAGATCTCCAGCAAGGATTTCGGCGAGAATCTTTAAAGCGACACATTCTGGAGATGGTGAGTCAAAACTTGGATCTCGATATGATTTTAAGTCATACAGCAGAATCCGTTGGGCAGTTTTTTGAGGCAGATCGCTGCATTGTACTTCGCTATGAGAAAGAAACGGATAATGAAGTCCTCATTAAACTCTCTGGACAGTACCGGCACTCTTATGAAATCCCTTTAATTTTAGAGGTCGATGTACCGGTTCGAATGATTCATGCTGTTGCAGAGAGCCAACCCACTGGATCTTACACCCCACGAGTCGTTGATATTTCCAACTCAGAGTCTCTTTTAGAGCAAATTAAGAACTATACAGACAAACATAACTTATCCTTTGAGAAGGTTTTATCAGTCATAAAGAACTTTATTGAAAAATATCAGATTCGTTCATTCATGCGACAAGAAATTTATTATCGCGGTATTACATACGGGGTTATTTTACTGTATCAATGCCAGGATGTGAGGAAATGGACCCCGGAAGAAGCTGAACTGCTTCAGGATATTTCCACGACAATTGGCGTGGCGCTTTATCAGGAGGAACTCTATCGTCATGAACAAGAGGCGAGAACGAGGGCAGAGTTGGCGATAGAGGAGGCTGAGCAAGCAAACAAACGGAAAAGTCAGTTTTTATCAAATATCAGCCATGAATTCAGAACACCCTTAAATGCGATTATTGGATTTTCTCAAATGATGGATCAGGAATTAATAGGGAAATTAAATGAAAAACAAAAAAAATATGCCAATAATATCCTGATAAGTGGTCAACATTTGTTAGAAATGGTAAACCGTCTGCTGGATGTATCCAAGATCGAGGCAGGTTATTTTACACTTTCTCCCACAAAGATTCAGTTAAAGCCTTTTTTGGAGGAGCTGAATGCGTTTGTTGTAGAGCAGGCAACCCATAAAAACATACGCCTAAAATTTGATTTGGAAGAAGGCCTAACAAGCATTACAGCAGATAAATCTCGCCTCCGCCAGATTTTTGTCAATCTCCTGAGCAATGCCATTAAGTTTAATCGGCCAGGAGGTACGGTTTCTGTTCGGATCTGTAAGTCCGAGAATGGGCAAGGGATTTTGGGAGAAGTTCAGGATACAGGGATTGGGATTCCCGAAGCAAAAATCCCCGAAATTTTTTCTGAATTTTATCAAGTGGATAGCACTTCAACACGTAAAGAAGAAGGAACAGGCTTGGGACTTGCTATCGTAAAACGGCTTGTTCAGCTTCACGGTGGTTCAGTTTCTGTCGAAAGTGAGGAAGGTATCGGATCGACTTTCACAATTTTTCTGCCATTTAAGATGCCTTCAAAAACAAAAATCGTTCAGAACTGTCCTGACTTTGAAGCTGCGAGGCCATAATTTTGGAGGGAAATAAAGTCCTACAATTCGAATACAGTGATATCAATTTTGCTCGGAATGGAGCTTTTTCCAATGCATTTTCCTTCTACGTTAAATCCAGCTTGGAATATTGATATTTATAATGCAGCCGCCTCGCAAAAAACGCTTTAGGTAATACTCATTATTGCACTGAGTGGGTTACCTTTCGTTTTAGCTTATGCCATCAGTGTTTACTAGATTTTTAGAGGAAAAATAAACGCGACAAATCAACAAGAGTGATGTTTCAACTTGTTTTAAAAAGTGACTGGGAGCCGGTGATTTATTTTTGTGAGAGGTGGCTATTTTTACCAAACTTTTTAGCGTCTGAAGCGTTTTCTTCAGGCGGTTGAGGAAGACCGAGGGCTTTTAATATGGCATCAGAAAGGTTTAACCCCAAGAGGTGATAATCAATCAATACCGGATTGGGGCGGGGAATTTGGGGATACATGTCATTCAGAACTGCATCCTCATTATCCTGATGTTCCCGAATCTCAGGCATTAAGGCGGGAAATCCCATAAGCTGAAGCGTGAGGGATAAATTAGCGGGAATGGTTGTTTGAAATGCAGTGAGATTAACGATACTCAATAGGGTACTTCCTGGTGGGGTATTTAAGATTTTCAATCCTCCATCGGTTCCCGTGATATTTAATGAAATGCCATTGCTTTGACTAAACGCTTGAACCTGGAGTTGACCCGCAATATTCACCGTAATAGCCGTACTGCTATTTCCAATGGTTGTCCCCGCAATTAAAGTAGCACCTCCCGTTGAAGTGACATTGGTGCCACTGCCACCACCTAAGATAGCCCCTGCACTGTTAAGAGTCACACTACTTCCGGTCACTGGCCCAAGTAAGGTGATATCTCCAGACTTTGCGGTAAGGGTTATGACGTTTCCACTGACCCCAGGGTTAATCACTGAAAAGCCGTTGTTATTCACCAGGGTAAAATTCCCAGTAGTTGAACCTGAAATCTTGGAAATATCACTATTCACATCAATATCCCCACTGCCTGATGTTAAAGAGAGCGTGTTCCCAGAAACCAAGCCTGATGTTTGAGAAATACGCCCTGAACCGTTAGCACTAATGGTTGTGTTAATGCCACCACCCACTTTTGCTGCTAGATTAATATCACCGTTGTTGGTGGTATCCAAAGTCACTGTACCAGATCCGGTGACACTAATGGGATTATTCACGGTCATGGTACTTCCTGACGTGATATTCACTGTGGTTGCCCCGCCTGTGATAGCACCCAGACTCGCTGTTCCGCCGGCATCAATGGCGAGGGTTTTACTGCCTAAATTAATACTCTGACCCGCCGCATCAAAGTTGCCACCATTGTTTAACGTAAGATTATACGCACCCGCCCCACTGCCGGAGACATCAATATTTCCAGCCAAGGTTTCACCGCCCGATTTGCTTGTATCGCCAAGCACTAAGTTATTGGCGGTAATTTTAGCTAATTCACTGGCATTAACATTCATTCCCGCCACATCTGCACCAGATGAACCCAAAGTAATGGCCTCATTGCTGTTCGGCGCAATGGTGACCGTACCAGTCCCTGTATTGATGGCGCCATTGAGCACCAGATCGTTGGTAGAAATATTCACAGGGCTATTTGTTGTAGAAACTGTCTTTCCTGAAGCAATGGTGACATCCCCGGTCCCTTGGGTGATTAAGCTAACACCATTTGCAGCCTGCATATTATAGTTTAGCGTGATATTGCCATTATTCGCCGTGGTTTGTAAGGTAATATTTTGGGCATGAGTGATGGCGGCTTGAACAGCGACATTAATATTTCCAGCACTTTGCAGATTGAGTGTACCATTAATATCAGTACCTCCAGTATAATACAAGTTAATATTGCCGTTATTAATAATATATGCACTTCCAAAGTCCTGAAATCCAAGGTTTGTGACATTCGTATTAATAAACTGACTAGATGAACCCAAATTATTAGTAAATCCAGCAACACCTTGTAGAAATAAAGTATTCGCTGTTAACAGTTTACCAGAAGCCATTGAAAGGGTACCTTCTGCCAAATAAATAATTTCACCTTGAGCCGTCACGTTTCCGCCCAAATTCAGATTAGCGCTTAAACCTTCGATTGATATATTATTAAAGGAGAGATCATTGCTCCAAAGGGATAAATTATTGAGTCCTCGGCCACCGAGATAGAGGTCTTTATTAATGTTATTGGAAACATTAACCGCGTTATTTCCAGCCAAGAAAGTTGTATCATATCCAAAGATTTTAAATGTGGTTCCACTCCCACCGGTGTCATTAATATTACCACCGACCGTAATATCGCTCGTATAATTTTCCAGAGTATTCTCTAAAGTGACGCCACCTGTTGAGGTAATATTATTGACTGAAATGGGGCTATTCAGCCCTCCGGTTTGAAGCGTAACACCGTTACCTATGACGTCGGTTAAATTAATGGGTTCATTATCGGCAGAAGTGGTAAAACTAACAGCACCGGTATTAGCATTGATATTTAAGCTTTTTCCACCCAGGGTTTGAGTATAGCCTGTTGAACTGATATTACCGTTGTTATACAGATTGAGATTATACAGGCTCGTCAAGGCAAGATTCCCTTCAACCATAAGGCCTCCCGATTTTGTGGTATCCCCAATGGTAACGGTGCTAGCCGTAATATTGGCCAATTCAGCAGAATTCACATCAAAAGTTCCAGTACCAGTGGCAGATGAATCCACGGTAATACTATCGTTACCATTGGGTGCGAGTACCACTGAGCCTGTCCCAACATTGATGATACCCTGAATCGAAACATCATGAGCAGTAAGGCTAATGGCACCATTGGTTGAAGAGAGTGTTTTACCCGAGGCCAGGGTTATATTTCC